>CAJCJB010000184.1 GCA_903970545.1 Candidatus Saccharimonadota bacterium
TAGCGAAGAATGGATACTTGCCCCTAATAATAAAGGGTGTATTGGTTACGTAGCCACCACGGCAGAAGGTGTGGCTAACGAATTATATAATTATACGCAGGAGTTGTATAATAGGTTTTGTTTTAAGAACTACGGCATGCCTTATGGTTATTGTATTAAAAAAGATATTAATTTTTTAATGACTCCCTCTTATACGGTATATGCTAGTGATACCTTACTACAGGAAACCTGTTTGGAAATGACGATGGAAGGTGATCCTGCCATGAAACCAAACAATGTTCAAAAACCGGATTATACCCTTACAAACGCCGATATAATTTTTAACACACAAACCTATCCCGACTCTATCGGGATAAAAATTATCATGACAAACCTGGGAAAGGGTATTGATACCACCTACACCGTTAAGGTGCTGCGTCAGTTTCCAAACGGAGTTGATAGTACGTACTACAGAGTGGTTAAAGCACCACTTTATAAAGACACGATTAGTTTTTTTATTCCTATGGACTATAACATAGCTGCCGGGTTAAACAGTTTTACTGTAACCCTGAATTCTTTTAATACTGTTAAAGAAATAACTCTTTCTAATAACAGTACTGCTCCAAACCTTACTTTATTTATACCGGGGTCTGATATAGACCCTGTGTGGCCGTATAAATATGCCATTATACCAAATATACACAATGTAACTTTAGAGGCATCAACAGCCAATCCCTTTGCGCCAATCACTAAATATATTTTTCAGCTTGATACAAGCTCCGGTTTCTCAAGCCCTATTTTGTTAAGTCAAATTGTAACTGCCCCGGGCGGAGTGGTGTCTTTACCAGTAAGATTAACCTTAAATAAAGACAGTGTGGTTTATTTTTGGCGGGTAGCCAAAGACAGCACCATTATAAACAACTGGAAACAGAGCTCTTTTCAGGTAATTAATGGCAAGCAGGGTTGGGAACAGGCACACTTCCATCAGTTTAATAATGATACCTATCAATATGTGCAATACGATTCAGCGCACTGGCGTTTTAATTTTGCAAACAACGTACGGACCATTCTTGTAAGAGATAAAGTAACTGAGGGTATATATGATTATACCCAGGTGCAATTTTATTTGGATAATGCCCAACAGGATCTTTGGACCTGTGCTGCAGGCGGTTGGAGCATTGCCATATTTGATCGTGTTTCGGGCAATCCCATACCCAGTTATTCGATATCGGTCGCTTCAACCAGTACGCCAACTTATCCTTATTGGAACGCGAACGCAGGAAGCTGTTTTTGCAGTATATCTTCAAACAATGTTACGTACGATTTTGGTTTATTAAATGGTTGCTTAAGTAATAATGATAACAACTGGGAGCGGAAAATGATAAGTTTTATACAAAGCATTCCTAATGGCACACCAGTTTTAGCCTATACGGAAAATGGATATTATGGCAGTAACTATAATCCAGGTGTTAATCCTTGGCTTACTCCTCCTACACCGGCATTAAAAGCAGCTTTACAAAGCATAGGTTCTATTAAAATAGATTCTTTACGGGATACTACCTCGCTGATTATTTTTGGCAAAAAAGGCATGAGCCCCGGTCAGGCAAGCGAAGTTTTATCTCGCACAGCCGCACAGATAATCCAATTGACCGATACACTTGAAACACATTTTGATAACGGCTATATTGCTTCCGAAATTATAGGTCCCGCCAGGTATTCAGATACTGCATGGAAATCATTACACTGGCATTATAGATTACCTACCAGCACACCAACCTCCATTCCAAATGTAGCTACCGATAGCATTGTAATTCAGGTAATAGGTATTGATAGCAATGGAGTAAAAACCACCCTCGCTAATTTTACCCGCGATTCTTTAGATGTGTTAGATTTAAGTCATTATACCAATCAAATACCACATAAGTTTTTTCCTTACTTGCAATTAATTGCTTATGAACAGGATGATAATGTTCACAGACCCCCGCAACTAAAGAGATGGCAGGTAATTTACGATCCCGCACCTGAATGTGCACTTTATCCGGCTGGTGGGTATACGGTAGCAAATACCACTATTGCGGCAGGGCAAAATTATCAGGTGGTTATGCCTATTAAAAATATAGGGGCTGTTTCTTTTCCGGATAGTTTGGTTGTTAATTATTATGTGGAAGACGCTAATCGCGTAATGCATACCTATCCTTATTTACTATATCCAACAAAAACTTTTACACCCGGCTCTGTGATACTTGCTACCTTTAACTTACCTAGTGCCACAACTATAGGTTTAGGGGGTAGCAATATTTTTGGGATAGATGTAAATACACCCGGCAGACCAAAATATCAAAACGAACAATATCATTTTAATAACATTGCACAATTTGGGTTTAATGTAATTACCGATAAAATAAACCCGATTTTGGATGTTACCTTTGATGGCACGCATATTTTAAACGGAGATATTGTTTCTGCAAAACCCGATGTTTTAATTACTCTAAAAGATGAGAATAAGTTCCTTGCCCTAAATGATACGGGTAATTTTGCTATCTATGTAAGCCCTACGCCTAATGCTGCGGCAACCCAACGTGTTTATTTTAATAATACCAACCTGCTTCAGTTTACACCTGCTATATTACCTAATAATTCCTGTAAAATAAACTACAAACCCATACTTGCACAAGATGGGCTATATAGTTTAGATGTAAAGGCTACCGACCGTAGCAGCAATGCAAGTGGCCAAGTTGATTATAAAATACAATATGAAGTAATTAATAAACCTATGATTACAGAAGTGCTAAACTATCCTAACCCGTTTAGTACCTCCACCAAGTTTGTATTTACCATAACCGGAAGCGAAGTGCCGCAAACACTAAAAATACAAATAATGACCATTACCGGAAAGGTGGTAAAGGAAATTAACCGAGAAGAACTTGGCTACCTGCACATTGGCAGAAACATAAGCGAATATGCCTGGGATGGTACCGATCAGTATGGAGGTAAACTTGCCAACGGAGTTTATTTCTATCACGTACTTACCCGATTGAATGGTAGTGATGTGGATCATATGAATACTGCTGCCGACGAGTATTTTAAAAAGGGCATCGGCAAAATGGTTATTATGCGTTAAGTTAATTAGTTGTTTTGTGTCATTAAGAGGAAGAATAATGAAACAATTCCTTTATTTATTTGATTTATAAGTAGGCTCTACAAAATTTAAAGCTAACTTTAAATTATCCTGACCTAGCTTAACTTTCTTCCCAGCCAACTTAAAACCATTCAACGATAGCCTTAAATTACGCTGGGCTAGCTTATCTTCGTTTTCAGCTTGCTTAAAATAACTCGAAGATGGCTAAGAGTTTTTTTGCTTTAGTGTTAGTGGCCAAAAGGCTATTTTAAATAAACCGTTTTTAAAGTAACCCCGGAGGGATTAAACCACCTGCCACACTTTTCATTTCGTCGGCAGTTTGTTTATCGGCAGCCTCAATAGCTTTATTAATGGTAATAAGTAATTGTTCCTGTAGTTCTTCTTTAGATGCGCTTTGCAAGGCAGTTGCAATTTCAAGCTTTTGTATTTTTCGGTTTCCGTTTATGGTAATTTTAATATCGCCGCTTGCACCCGTTACGTCTATCTTTTCAGTTTCAAGCTTTGCTTTTATCTCTTCTACTTTTTTCTTCACTTCCTGAAGCTTGCCCAGCATATCGCCAATTTTTCCAAACATGTTATAATATCTTAATTTACTGCAAAAGTCGTTTTTTTAGTGTTATGGTGCGTAATTTTTTTAAATTTGAAGGTTTAATTTGTCGTCCTAATTAAATGGTATAGCTTATGAAATTTTCTGCCTCACAAATAGCATCTCTTTTAAACGGAACCGTGGAAGGAAACCCCGATGCTGTAGTTAGTAATCTTTCTAAAATAGAAGAGGGCAGACCCGAAACCTTATCGTTTTTAGGAAATCCACAGTATACTCCATACATTTACGAAACGGATGCATCTATAGTAATTGTAAACAAAAGTTTGGTTTTAGATAAACCAATAAAAAGCACCTGCACTTTAATTCGTGTAGATGATGCGTATGCATGTTTTGCGCAGTTGCTTGAAATGTATAATCAGGTTAAGAACGATAAAAAGGGGATAGAACAACCTTCTTATATTTCAACAACTGCAAAACTTGGTAACGAGTGTTATGTGGCAGCTTTTGCATACCTCGGAGAAAATGTGGTGTTGGGAAGCAATGTAAAAATATACCCTCATGCGTTTGTAGGAGATAATACCAAAATAGGCGACAACACTATTATTTATGCAGGAGCAAAAATATATAGCGATTGTGTGGTAGGCACAAATTGTACTATTCATGCGGGTGTAGTTATTGGCGCAGATGGTTTTGGTTTTGCCCCAAACAGCGAAAACAACTACAAAAAAATTCCGCAAATAGGTAATGTACTTATAGAAGATTATGTTGAAATTGGCGCTAATACTACAGTAGATAGGGCTACACTAGGTTCTACCATTATTCGTAGAGGAGTTAAGTTGGATAATTTAATTCAGATAGGGCATAATGTAGAGATTGGCGAAAACACCGTTGTTGCCGCTAGCGCCTCTATTGCGGGCTCTACCAAAGTAGGCAAAAACTGTATGATTGGCGGACAAGCAGGTCTTGTAGGGCATTTGAAAATCGCCGACGGCGTAAAAATTGCCGGACAAACCGGTATAGGAAGTAATATTAAAAAAGAAGGCGAAATTTTGCAGGGCTCCCCAGCTATGCCTCATCTTGATTTTCAGAGGAGTTTTGTTATCTTCAGAAAACTTCCACAGCTTGCACAAAAGATAAGTGAATTGGAAAAACAATTAAGTGTTGTAAATAAATAAGTCATGATGAGCGAAAAACAATGTACCATAAAAAAAGCCGTATCTCTTACAGGGGTTGGTTTGCATACCGGAAAAAAAGTTACCATTACCTTTAATCCTGCACCCGAAAATCATTGGTACAAATTTCAACGTACCGATTTAGAAGGCAAACCCATTATTGAAGCGGATGCAGATTTGGTAGTAGATACTTCTCGCGGAACAACTTTGGAACAAAATGGTGCACGTGTATATACTACCGAGCATGTGTTGGCCGCCCTTCGTGGATTAGAAATTGATAATTGCCTGATACAGGTAGATGCCCCTGAAATGCCCATTATGGATGGCAGCTCTATTAAATTTGTAGAAGCTTTGGAAGCAGCTGAGATTTTTGAGCAAGAGGCAGAGCGTGAATATTTTACTTTGAAAGAAAACCTTTCGTTTGAAGACCCGGTAAAACAAGTTGAGATGTTAGCTGTTCCTCAGGATACATTTCGTGTTACTGTGATGGTAGATTATAACAGTGAAGTGCTTGGCACACAACACGCGGGTATGTATAATCTTCATGAGTTTAAAAATGAGATTGCCCGTTGTCGAACCTTTGTTTTTCTGCATGAGTTAGAAATGTTGTTGCAGCACAACCTTATTAAAGGGGGAGATTTAGACAATGCTATTGTTTTAGTTGATAAAGAAGTTCCTAAGGATAAATTAGATTACCTGCGTAAAGTATTCCATAAAGAAAACATGGAAGTTAAAGAGCGTGGGGTTTTAAACAATACCAAACTTCATTTTTATAATGAGCCGGCACGACATAAACTATTGGATATAGTTGGAGACTTAGCTTTGGTTGGTCGCCCGCTTAAAATACATGTATTAGCAGCGCGTCCCGGTCATGCAGGGAATGTTGATTTTGCCAAGAAAATAAAAGACCTTATTAAAAAAGAAAAGCGCGAAGGAAATCTTCCTCGATTAGATTTATCGGCCACACCTCTATATAATACCACAGATATTATGAAGGTGCTTCCACATCGTTATCCTTTCTTATTGGTAGATAAAATTATGGAGCTTACGCCTGAATATGTGGTAGGTGTAAAAAATGTTACCATCAATGAGTTTTGGTGCCAAGGTCACTTCCCCGATGAGCCTGTAATGCCGGGTGTTCTTATTATTGAGGCTTTAGCGCAAACAGGAGGTATCCTTTGTTTAAAAACTGTTCCAGATCCGGAAAATTACCAAACCTATTTTGTGAAAATAGAAAGCGCTAAGTTTAAACAAAAAGTAGTGCCTGGTGATACGGTTGTTTTTAGAATGGAACTGGCTGCTCCTATACGCAGAGGTTTATGCCACATGAAAGGCGCAGCTTATGTGGGTAACAAAGTGGTTGCTGAAGCAGATATGATGGCGCAAATAGTAAAAGTACGTAACGTTGATAAAAAAGTAAGAGAACCGCAATCAGTATGATTTCACACCTTGCACACATACACCCCAAAGCTCAAATTGGGAATAACGTAACCATAGAACCCTTTACCAGTATTTCTGCCGATGTAATAATTGAAGAAGGCAGTTGGATTGGACCTAATGCCGTGTTGATGGATGGTACTCGCATTGGCAAGAATTGTAAAATATTTCCGGGTGCTGTTATTGGTGGTATTCCACAAGATTTAAAATATAAAGGAGAACCCAGTTTAACTGTAATTGGCAATAACACTACCATCAGAGAATATGTTACCATCAACAAAGGCACTTTAGATAAAATGGCAACCAAGGTGGGGGATAATTGCCTGATTATGGCTTATGCACACATTGCTCACGATTGTGTAATTGGTAACCATGTTATTATTGCCGGTTACGTAGGTATTACCGGACATGTAGTAATTGAGGATTATGCTATAATAGAAGGCTTAAGCGGTGCACAACAATTTATAACCATTGGCGCACATAGTTTTGTTGCTGGATGTTCTCAGATAAGGAAAAGTGTTCCACCTTTTATTCGTGTGGCACGCGAACCATTGCAATACATTGGCGTAAACATTGTGGGCTTAACCCGCAGGGGTTTCTCTAAAGAAACCATAAAGAATATAGAAGATATTTACCGCATCATATTTGTACGCGGCTATAACATGACCAATGCAGTAGAGATGGTAGAAGCAGATTGCACAGATACACCCGAGCGCAAACAAATTCTTGACTTTATTACGAATGCCAAAGATGGTATAGTAAAAGGGATTTAACAATTTAGAACCCTAAATCATCCTAATCCAAAAGTTTTTATCTTTGAACACCATGATTAAAAGATATTTCTTATTGGCATTCTTGCCTCTTATTTTGGATGCGCAAAACGAATCTACTGATTATCGTTCTGCATCTAACCCTTACTATTGGAAAAACCGAAAACCTAATGCGGCTTATTGGCAACAAGACGTTAGCTACAACATCAAGGCGCAGTTAAACGACCCCGAAAATATTGTTGCGGGTGATGAAACACTTACTTATTATAACAATTCACCCGATGAATTGCCTTTTGTTTATTTTCATTTATATAGCAACGCACAAATCAAAGGTTCTTATCTGGCTGACTTATATAAAAACAATGGAGTAAAACTAAAGTTTGGTCAATATCGCGATGCAGGTTTAGGAACAAATGTAGAAAGCATTAGTGTAGATGGGCAACCCTTAAAAACAGAGGTTGATAATAGTGTAATGAAAGCGTGGTTATCTACGCCATTAAAGCCGGGCGAATCAATTACCTTTAAACTAAAGTTTAAAACCTACTTCGACAACGATGCGCTTATACGTAACCGCATGAAGTTGTTTGGTGTATCGGGTTACAAGCATTTTAATCTAGTGCATTGGTATCCGCGCATTTCGGTGTACGATGCCAAACAGGGTTGGGATACCGACCAACACATGGACCATGAATTTTACGGAGACTTTGGTTCTTATCATGTGGAGCTTTCTCTTCCTAACCAATATATATGTGATGGAACAGGGGTGCTGCAAAATGAACAGGAAGTATTACCCACTACTCTTCGTCAGCAGTTAGATATTAGCAATTTTGCTAAAAAGCCATGGAACTCTGCCCCATCAGAAATAGTAAAACCTGATGGTACATTTAAAACGTGGATATTTAATGCGATTAATGTACACGATGCTGCTTATACCTTTGACCCTACCTATCGTATAGGAGAAGTAAAAGCAGGTGACGTGCGTTGCATAGCTTTGGTGCAAGAGCAACACGCTATCAAATGGCAAAATGCGGCTGCTTATGTGGCAAAGGTTATCATAAACAATTCTAAAAACATTGGTCCGTATGGTTATCCTAAAATGATTTCTGCTGATGCCGAAGACGGAATGGAATATCCTATGATAACCTTAAACGGTGGCGCCGACCCTACTTACAGGGGCTTGTTTATTCATGAAATTTCTCACAACTGGTTTTTTGGAATGGTGGGCAGCAACGAAACCTATCGTGCGTTTTTGGATGAAGGCTTTACGCAATTTTATACTTGTGATGGTTGGGAAAACATAGAGGGTCCTTATAATTTGTATCCTAAAACAAAGCATGCTTATGTTCGCAATCATACCGATAGCACACTTTATAAAGAAACCAATGCATACCTGAGGCATTTTAATGATGTATTGCGTGGCGATGAAACAACCTTAAACACACACAGCGATTATTTTAACGGAGCGCTTGCACATGGCGGTGGCTACGGACAAGTGTATATGAAAACAACGGTTATGCTTTATAACCTGCGGTATGTGTTGGGCGAAGATTTGTTTAAAGCGGCTATGCAAAACTATTTTAACCAATGGAAATTCTGTCACCCGTATCCCGAAGATTTTAGAAACTCTATCATACAGTTTACCCATGTAGATTTGAATTGGTTTTTTGATGAATGGCTTGAAACCGCTAAAACTATTGATTACGGTATTAAAAAGGTAAAGCGTGTAAAGGGTACCAAAGACCAATACGCCATTACTTTTAAGCGATACGGGCGTATGCAAATGCCACTTGACTTTTCGGTGAAAACTAATACACGCGAACAGTATGATTTTTATATACCCAACAACTGGTTTGTAAAGAAAACAAATGCAACCGTGCTTCCGCGCTGGATTGGATGGGATAAAGTAAAACCTACCTATACGGCAACGGTTACCATTCCTTCCGGGAAAATAAGCAGCATTATAATTGATACGGCACATGTTATGACGGACGTAAATCCCTTCAATAACTACAAACCTAAAAAGATTGATTTCAGATTCGATTCTAAGATTGCCAACATTCCCAACCGAAATAAATACCAACTATATGCACGCCCATCGCTTTGGTATAATGGCTATGACGGGGTAAAAGCCGGTGTGCACCTGAATGGAAATTATATGAACTACAAACATATATTTGATTTAACCGTTTGGATAAATACAGGCATTGGGCAGGCAACAGGTTATTTAGACCCCACTGTTTCAATAAACAGCCACGACCATCTTTCGTTTTTGTTTAATTACAGAACGGCTACCGATAAATTTATGAAGAAATCGGGATTTTATACTACCCTCAAAGCTCTTGATGGACTTCTTTCCGGGCTTGTTGGATTTGAGAAAAAGAGTAATAAGGAAAAGACCCGTTTTTATGCGCAGTTAAAAGGTATGATGCGTGTTACCCTATCCGGAGCCGGAGCCGATTCGGGTGTATCAAAAAGTGCAAGGCTGCAAGACCAAAGCGCAATGAATTACCTTATCTATAAAGGTGAGTGGAGTGCTACCGGAACCGTGAATAGCTATCTATCTTTTGGGGTTGACCAAAATTATAATTACCACCGCGGAACAGGCTTTATAAACTTTAATGTGCGTGCGCCTTTCCTTTGTACCTACGATTTTTCTTCGGCAGCAGTTACCGCTGTAAACAAAACCTACTTTGGTAAAGTGGGCATACATACACGCGTATTTGCGCAGTATGGTGTGGGCAATAACCTTCCAACCGAATCGATGTTATACGCAGCCGGTGCTAACCCCGAAAGTTTGATGGATAATCAGTACACCCGCTCTATGGGGATATTTGCACCTTTTGCTTTTGGCTCTAACGTAAGTAACTTTGCAGCGGGCGGCGGGCTTAACCTGCGTGGCTATATGGGTTATCTATTACCACAAGCAAACTCGGCAGGTGTTATTACCAACTATAACTATAAAGGAACCAGCGGAGCAGCCGTTAATGCAGAGCTTGATTTTAGCCGTTTCTTTGGCTTTATTACCAAAGCTAGCAAACAGACGCTTGCTTTTGGCACCTATTTGTTTGGCGATGCCGGTGTTATTAATACCAATGCCGGTAATCAGGCTCTTACTTTATCAAACGTGATGGTTGATGCCGGCGCGGGTGCTACGCTTACCATACAAAAGTGGGGAACGTTGCAAACAGCAAAACCACTTACGGTGCGTGTTGACTTCCCGTTGTTTCTTAACCGGCTGCCTTATGTGGAAACAAACTATGTGCTGTTTCGTTGGGTAATTGGGGTTAGCAGGGCGTTTTAGTTTAGTTAGCAATAATAATCTTCTTTGTTTCAAGTACAGTCCCATTAGCTTGCAAGCTATATAGGTATGTACCATTTGAAAGGTCGCTGTTGGAAAGGATTATGTTATTAAATGTATTATCTACTTTGTATCTCCTCACTTCTTTCCCGTTTAAATCTTGTATGATAAGTTCTGCTGTTTGAACCCCTTGTGGAAGTTTATAATCAATAGTTGTATGTGTTGAGGCCAAAACCAAAAAAGCCCCTTGTCTTTCAACACCTGCAGATTAGTTGCAGATGTCTGTTAACTACTTACAGATATCTGTGAGGTTGTTACAGATGTCTTTTACTTAATTACAGTTGTCGGTTGGTTGTCTAAATACGCAGGTTGTCTGGTTGCAGTTGTCTTTAGATTAATCGAATAAGAATGTATTCATGCTGCGGCTGCTTAATTTATGTATAAACGCAGGGTATTATTATTTATTGTATAGAAATAAAAATAAAAACAAATTATTTTCGGCCTTAAAGCTACTTGTCTGAAGCAGTCTTTTTCTCTTTCACAATCCCCGCAGAAGCTAATGCATCAATAAACTTCTTTACGTCTTCAGATTTTTGAGTACCGAATAAAACACGTTTGCCGTTTTTAAGCACCAATTGTAAACCCTCTTTTCCTTTGGTGTTGTATACCTTTCCGTTTTTTAAGCTGTGCTTAAT
>CAJCJB010000185.1 GCA_903970545.1 Candidatus Saccharimonadota bacterium
GCGCCTTGCCATTATCTCCTGCACACCTACGTTCTTGTATTGGGGATGGTCGGCTTTTAACCTCAGCAACAAATCAAATAGTTTTGCCGTCGCTACTACATCTCCCTCTGCTCTGTGTCTGCCGTCTATATCTATCCCAAGTGAGGCACATAGGTGTCCCAAACTGTAGGATATTCTCTTGGGTAATATCTTTCTGGCAAGTCTAACTGTACATAATGTTTCCCGTTTGTACTTATATCCTAATGATGCAAATTCTGCTTTTACAAAGCCATAATCAAAACCAACATTGTGAGCTACAAATATCTGCCCCTCTGTCATTTCAATTACTTTCTTAGCTATCTCTGCAAAGGTGGGTGCATCCTGTACCATCTCATTCGTGATACCCGATAGACGTGTGTAAAAGGTGGAGATGTGGCATTGGGGGTTTACCAGCGTGGAGAATTTATCTACTACCTGCAAGCCATCATGGATCAGGATGCAAATGTCAATGATTGCCCCTTTCCTAAGTTCAAACTTCCCGCCACAGGTTTCTATATCTATAATGGCAAACATGATGTAATTCTACAAAGTTGGATTAAAAATTATCTTCCTCAAAATGAATACGTTTAACTCTATTTTTTGTTATACTAATATATTTAGCAAATATAAACCAAAATAGTTAGCATATTTGCGGAGAGATTACTTTTTTTCACTGGTTTTTGTTTTTTACCACCCATGAATAGAACTGTTGTACACATGGACTTGGATACCTTCTTCGTATCCGTAGAACGTTTAAACAACAGTTCTTTAATGGGCAAACCGGTTTTAATTGGCGGTACGAGTGATAGAGGTGTTGTTGCCTCATGCAGCTATGAAGCAAGGCAATATGGAGTTCATTCTGCCATGCCTATGAAAATGGCCCGGCAGTTATGCCCACATGCAATCATCATACGGGGCGATCACGAACAGTATAGTAAACTTTCCCATACGGTAACCGATATTATACAAGATAGCGTTCCCTTATATGAAAAGACATCCATAGATGAGTTCTATATTGATATGACGGGCATGGATAAGTTCTTTGGCTGTTATAAAGCTGCCACAGAACTAAGGCAAAGAATTACCAAAGAGACAGGCTTGCCTATTTCATTTGCTATGTCAGCTAATAAAACAGTTTCTAAAGTAGGAACAGGCGAAGCAAAACCAAACGGACAAAGAGAGATACCTTTTGGCACAGAGAAAGATTTTTTAGCTCCCTTGTCCATTCAGAAAATCCCCGGGGTTGGTGAAAAAACCTATACGTTGTTACGCAACATGGGTATTGAAAAAATTAACACGGTTCAGGAAATGCCTATGGAACTGATGGAACAGGTGTTAGGGCAAAACGGTATTGTAATATGGAGAAAAGCCAATGGTATTGATAACAGCCCCGTTGAACAATACAGTGAAAGAAAATCCATCTCCACAGAATGCACCTTTGAAAAAGATACTATTGATGTAAAGAACCTGCAATCCATATTCGTCAGTATGACAGAGAAGTTAGCTTATCAATTACGCGCAGAAGAAAAACTTACTTCCTGTGTTACGGTTAAGATTAGATATTCTGATTTTAATACCTACACCATGCAGGCAAAAATACCATACACTTCTTTAGACCATGTGCTGAGAAATAAAGTAAAAGAACTGTTTGAACGGCTTTTTCAAAAGCGTTTACTTATACGTTTGATAGGCATACGCTTTAGTCATTTGGTGCAGGGCACTTACCAGTTTGATATGTTTGATGATACGACTGAGCAGTTACAACTATATCAGGCAATGGATAAGTTGCGTAAACGCTTTGGTATAGAAGCTGTACAAAGTGCAGCAGGTATGGAAGTGAAGAAAAGAGATTTTAACCCGTTTAACGGAAGAAAATCAATCACTTAAAACAGAAAAGGAAACGTGTTACTTAACTGCCATACATATTACAGCTTTGGTTACGGAACTTTATCTGTAGAAGAACTCCTGAATGAAGTTGTATTAAAAGGACACAAATCATTTGTCTTATCTGATATTAATAATACATCTGCTTGTATTGACACGGTACGTTCAGCTAATGAGAAAGGTATCAAACCAATAATCGGAATTGATTTCAGAAATGGCATCAAACAACAATACATTGGCATAGCAAGAAACAACTTAGGCTTTAAAGAATTGAATGAGCATCTATCCGAACACTTACATGAGGCAAAAGATTTTAATTCCACTGCGCCCGAGTTTTCAAACGCCTATGTGATCTATCCGTTACAAAGCTATACAGGGCATACTTTACGTGAGAATGAATTTATAGGTGTAACCATAAAGGATTTTACACGCCTGCCTTTTTCTCCTGCAAAACATCAGACAAGCAAATTAGTTGTTCTACATGCTGTTTCTTTTATAAGTAAAGGACACTTTAACGCACACCGTTTACTTAGGGCTATTAATAAGAACACCTTGCTTAGCAAGTTATCCAAAGACGAACAGACAAGCCCTGATGAGGTGATGATTTCGTATAGTGATATGCGTTTGGCTTATGCAGCATATCCCGAAATGTTATCTAATACGGAACGTATTTTAAATGATTGCAGTATAACTTTTGAATACGGAAAACTTACCAATAAAAACCTGAAACATTATACAGGAAGCATACAGGGCGATATTGAGTTACTGCGAAGTGAATGTATGGCAGGTTTGAAATACCGCTATAACAATCCCTCTGCCGAAGTTTTGGAACGAGTAGAAAAAGAACTGGACGTGATAGGGCAGTTAAACTTTGCTTCTTATTTTTTAATCAACTGGGATATTATAAAGTATGCCCAACATAAAGGATATTATTATGTAGGCAGGGGAAGTGGTGCTAATAGTATTGTAGCCTACCTGCTTCGTATTACAGATGTTGATCCGATTGATTTGGATTTATATTTTGAACGCTTCATTAATATACACCGAAGCAACGCCCCTGACTTTGATATTGATTTTTCTTGGACGGACAGAGATGATATGACAAAATACATCTTTGATAGGTTTGGGCATCATAGAACTGCCTTACTTGCCACCTATGCTACTTACCAAAAAGATGCTGTTATACGGGAACTTGGAAAAGTATTCGGCTTACCTGCCAATGAAATAAACAAACTACAATCAACACAAAGTGCTACGGATGAAATAGGAAAGTTGGTGTTGAGGTATAGTGATTTGATTAAAGGTTTTCCAAGTCATTTAAGCATACATGCAAGCGGTATTATTATTTCGGAAGAACCGATTAGTACATACACGGCAACAAGCCTCCCACCTAAAGGCTACCCTACTACGCATTTCAGTATGTTAGAAGCCGAAGATATTGGTTTATACAAATTTGATATTCTTAGTCAGCGTGGTTTAGGAAAGATAAAAGATGCAATGGGTTTTATTCAAAAAAATAAGGGCGTTGAGATAGACATACATGATGTAAAGAAATTTACAAAAGATGAGGAAGTAAAGAAATTACTACGTGTTGGGAAGTGTATTGGTTGCTTTTATGTAGAATCTCCTGCTATGCGAATGCTATTAGCCAAGCTCCGTGCCGATGATTATTTGAGGTTGGTGGCAGCAAGTTCCATCATACGACCTGGTGTTTCAAAAAGCGGTATGATGCGTGAATACATTTTACGTTTCAGAAATGAAACTGTAAGAGAGAATGCAAGAAAGGCTATACCTGAACTTTATGAACTACTACAAGAAACGTATGGTGTAATGGTGTATCAGGAAGATGTAATTAAGATAGCACACTTCTTTGCCGGTTTGACTTTAGCCGAAGCAGATTACTTACGCAGGGGCATGTCATGGAAGTTTAAACAGCGTAATGAGTTTTTTAAGGTTAGAGAAAAATTCTTTACTAATTGCCGGCAGAAAGGATATGCAGAGAAAACCATTACAGATATTTGGAACCAGATAGAGAGCTTTGCCAACTTTGCTTTTTCAAAAGGACATTCAGCCAGTTATGCCGTTGAGAGTTACCAAGCCCTGTATCTAAAAGCTTATTTCCCTTTAGAATACATGGTAGCTACGCTGAATAATGGCGGTGGTTTTTATAGAACAGAATTATATGTACATGAAGCCCGTATGCACGGAGCTAAAATAGTTCCTCCCTGTGTAAACAATAGTTCTGCTCTTTGTGATATAGAAGCTGATACTATTTACTTAGGCTTGGGTATGATTAATGAATTGGAACTCGGTATCATAACACAAATCATAACAGAGCGTGAACGAAATGGTTTATTTGAAAGCATGTATGATTTTGTAAAACGTGTTCCCATTGCGATTGAACAGATACGTTTACTGATACGAACAGGGGCATTTGCATTTACCGGTAATAATAAAAAGGAATTGCTCTGGGAAGTTCATTCGCTTATTCATCCATTAAACAAACCATTAGCTGGTAAAGAGTTATTCGATATTGTACCAAAGAAATATAACTTACCGGTACTTATAAATACATCAATGGATGATGCCTTTGATGAGATAGAGTTGTTAGGGTTTTCTTTAAGTTCTCCGTTTGACTTATTACAACATCAGCTAACATCAAACTTAACTGCAAAGGATTTGGGTTTACATATCGGAAAGACTGTTGATATAGTGGGCTACTTGGTTAACATCAAAACTACCTTCACATCAAAAGGAGACCGTATGCACTTTGGTACTTTTTTAGACACGGAAGGTATGTGGATTGATACGGTGCATTTTCCGATACCGGCAAAGGATTATCCGTTCAGAGGAAACGGTTGTTATAAACTGACAGGGAAAGTTACAGAGGAATTTGATTTTACTTCTATCGAGGTTCATCAGATGCAAAGGCTGGCGATGGTGAATAGAGATTAAGTGAGATGAAAATTAATTATTCCAGATAGTGCTTTTACTCGTTGTTCTTGTCAATAAGTTGCACCATATTTTTATTGAATGATGAAAGTTTGCTATCTAATGCAGCAAAAAAATCTAAGTCAGCATTTTCTACTTTAATGAGGGCTTTTTGTAAAATAACTTCACCTTTTGTTGTCAGCCTAATGGTTTTTGCTCTTGTGTCGG
Organism: Candidatus Saccharimonadota bacterium; assembly: GCA_903970545.1. GTDB lineage: Bacteria > Bacteroidota > Bacteroidia > B-17B0 > Aurantibacillaceae > PALSA-968. The sequence goes on from CAJCJB010000185.1 coordinate 5,062, forward strand.
TTTTGTGTTCTTGTCGTGTTATAAAACCTTTTTCTACCAAGGTTCGCAATACTTTTGATACCATCATTCTGTCGGCATTACTTTGATTGGCAATGTCGACTTGTGTTACCGATTTATTTTTTTTCGAAAGCCAGCCTAATGCCGCTAACAATACAAATTGTGTTTGAGTTAAGTCTAAAGGGTCTAAAACCTTTTTTAGTTTACGCTGCCATAGCATGGTTACCTGCCCAAGCAAGTAACCAGGGCTATCCTTCGGACTTTTAAAATGAAATTCAATTTCTTTAGGCATAATGATGTTCAAGCATTTGTGACGAAATTAAATCAAAATCGTGTTGGTTAATTTCAAAAAAACCAAAACGAAATGGATAACCCCAACTTTTTTTGTTTGGAATAAAATCCAAATCGTTAATTAGAGGAAGAATAGAAGTGTCTTTACATTGTTCAAATTCAATGTTGCGCCTTGAAGGGCAAAAATCCTCCGAAACTTGAAGCTCATATATTTCGTCATCTATTACTTTTCCTAATGCTGTAAATTCTTGGCATTTATCCGGCTTGCCCATAGTTTGCTTTCCTGAGTAATATACAATGAAATCTCCTTTTTTCATTCTCTTTAAAGGTGAGGATTTTCCGTGACAGGCTTGTGCAAATCCTTCTGCAATGCCCTTTTTAACGTGGTCTTTTGATGCCACGATTACCCAATATTTAGGTTCTCTATTCATCATTGTTCAAATTTTATTTTGCTTCCAAAAATGTAATAATGTAACCATCTGGGTCTTTTGCCATCAGCGTTTTACCAAAAGGTGTATTGTTAATTGATCCTATAAGCGTTACTCCTTTTCCAGTCAGTTGGTTTTTTAGTTCTTCAATTTTTTCATCAATAGCAAACCAAAGCGAAGCACCAACACCAAGTTCTTTGCCGTCTATGTTCCCCATGGGTGTTCTTATAGCAAAACTTGCTTCGCCTTTGTTGTACTTAAAAACACAGGCATATTGGTTTGACATTTCGGATAATTCAAATCCTAATTTGTTTGTGTAGAAGGCTTTTGACACTTCTAAATCTCTAACTTGAAGAGACGCAAAATCTAATTTTCTCATTGCATTTATATTTGTTGTCGCAAATATAGTATATACGACAACAATAATCTAATCTTTTTTCTGTTTTTTTATTTAGGTTGTGAAATTTGTCCTCTTACTTAGGGGTTTTATTTTCTTGATTGATTAGGGGATATACCAAACAGTTTTTTAAATGCAAACGAAAAGTGTGATAAATCCTCAAAGCCCAAGTCAAGGTATATGTCGGAAGGTTTTTTCTTCTTTTTGTCAATAAGGAAATGTGCTTCCTGTAAACGTTTTTGCACCAACCAATGATTCGGTGTTTCGTTAAATGTTATTTTGAAATCACGTTTGAATGCTGATAAACTACGCCCTGTCAAATAAGCAAAGCGTTCGATGCTTACATTGAATTTATAATTACGATTCATAAACTCTTCGATGTTTATTTTTTCAGGAATACCATAGTCAAAAAATAAACCTGCTAACTCAGGTTGTGATTGCAATAAAATAATAAGCAGTTCTTCACGCTTCACATCAGCAAAAGCTTCTTTTATTTTTCCGTGATTGTAATAAGGTTTTAATGATTGAATAAAACTTGGAATCAGTTCGTTCTTATTTATGCTTATAAGTGTTGATGAAGATGTGAATTTCTTTGCTTTGCATTTATGTTTTTCCTGAAACCTTTTGAGAAACGCTTCATCAAAAAAAACGAATACTTTTTCCAACTCACCGTCAACTTTTAATTTATTGAAACGTCCCAAGCGGTTTTTGCGGGCAATACAGCCTTCACCCGATTTCAATATCGTATGGTCACTTCCATCATAAAGGTTCATTATTCCTTTTGTAACGTGCACGAAAGTATGTTCAGCAATAAATTGCTCCGGTGAAATTTCACTCCCGACATAATGCATGTGTGTTGTAGTGTCTTTCATTCCAAGTATACAAATTTAGTTATACTTTGATAACAAGGCACGGGTTTCAGAAACGACACGGTCTTGAAATTTAATATCTCTCGATAACTCAGAGCCAAGCATTGGTTCGCCTTTTTCGTCAAAGTAAATTCCTGTTTTGCCTGATATATCAGTCAAAACTTTCGTGATAACATTTGCCGATTTTTTTGGTGTGCTGCTGTATTTAGAAAAAGGTGGGATAATCGCCATTAGATGCCCAAATATGAAGCTAACAATTGCATTTGCACCACCAAGATTTGTTCCTCGGGTTATTCCAGGCTCTACGGCATTGAAATGCAATCTTGTGTTTTCCCGTGCAAAGGCCATAGTAGAGGCAAGGACACATTGCTTTGAAGTAGCATAAGCATCTATGCCTGCCATTTTTGCACCACCAGCTTTCCACTCACCACGGGTACTTGCTTCAGCAGAGATATAACGACCACCTTTCATTCCCATAATTTTTGCAGGTTTACGTTCGGGGTCTTCAATAGCGGAAGCAATATTTACCACGTTTGCTCCGTCAGGAAGATGAGGCGCAAGTAATTCGGTCAACATAAATGAGCCGAGATGATTTGTGGCAAAAGTCATATCCCAACCCTGAGTGCTTTTCGTTGCTTTTTGTGGCATTATACCTGCATTGTTAAGTAATCCGACAATCGGGAGTCCGAGTTCTATGATTTGCTTTGCTGCTTGTTTCACACTTTTCATGTCTGAAACGTCGCAAACTACGGACACCGCATTATGTCCTGCTTGCTTTATAGTTCTTTCTACTTGTTGAAGTTTTTCTTTACTTCGTCCAACTAATATAACTGTACCGCGTTTGGCAAGTTCTAATGCTGTTTCGTAACCGATACCAGAAGTTGGCCCTGTGATTATGTATGCCTTTTTATTTTCCATTGTTTAAAATTTTTATACTACAAAATTCAGCACAAAAATCCCAATATACTTTGTTATAAAGTCCAATTTTACTTTGCTGAGAAGTTCAAATGTCTGATTGAAAGAGCATATCACCTCAATCTCACGCTTGTATAGTGCAGCAACCTGTGTTTAAAAAAACACAGGTTAATCTAAGCCGTAAAACTCAGCAATCTTTTCAAGTTTTATAATCCCATTGGATTTAAGAAACCAGTTCCTCAAACAAACGTTTTGCAGTTTGTTCTAAATCGTTGCACAAACCCGGATGGGGCCTTGACGTTTGAATAGCTGAACTTCTTACAGCAGTTAACCACCTGAAACGAGACGGAATATCAAGTAAAGCTATTGGTCCGCATTTTTCATCACCCATGGCTATTTTTTTAAATGACTGTAAATTCAACCGGATCTGGTCTAAATCCAGATCTTTAGAAAATGAACGGAGCTTGGTTTCATTAATTGCAAAATGCACTCTGATAAATTTTTCGCTTTTACAAAAAAGAATAATACCCACATTGATGAATTCTTCCCGTTCTACAACAGGTAAAACACGAATTATGGCATACTCATATAAGTGCTTTTCTTGCATTTTGTGCTTCTTTTGTAAATATTTCAGAATGATTCAATCGGATAAGTAAAAACTGAAGATACACATCTCTGAGTGCTTCAAGTGTTTCATTCATACCCTCCCAATTCAACCACTCGTCAGGAATGAGTGCTACAATATTCCGAAGTTTTTCTTCGGTTAACAGTTGGTTAAATTCATTATTTGTTTCTTCTAATAAAGTAGCCTGAGGTAATAACACATGATCCTTTATTAAAGCAAAAGGGCTTTTTGCATGAGTTTCCCAAGTAGTCCAGGAATGATGAAAATACAGACAGGCACCATGGTCAATGAGCCATAATTCTTTGTGCCAGATAAGCATATTCGTGTTTTTAAAAGTGCGATCAATATTTGTTATGAAAGTATCCAGCCATACAATTTGTGAAGCAAGTTTTGCATCCACCTTTGTAACAACAGGATCAAATGTAATTGCTCCGGATAAGAAATGTAATGCTAAGTTTAATCCTCTGCTGCCTTGAAGTAAATCCTGAATTTCTTCATCACCCTCTGTTCTTCCAAAAGCCTCATCTAAATTGGCAAAAACCAATTCAGGTATTTGCAGACCTAAAGCACGTGCAATTTCTCCACCCAGTAATTCTGCAATTAGGGCTTTTACTCCATGCCCGGTACCCTTAAATTTTAATACGTATTTAAAATCGTCATCAGCTTCCGCCAATGCCGGCAATGAACCTCCTTCACGCAAAGGCTGGATATAACGAGTTACATTAACAGTTCTTAGGGCAAATTTATCGTGCATTAGCAGTTTTTAATTCTTTCGTTACACTTTATCAAATGTAATTATTTTAATAAATTGTGGATTAATTATCTTTACCATAAATATCTTATCATGTCAAATATCCAAATAGTTATAGAAGAAAGAGCTGCCAGCGTAGGAAACTTTATGGTAGGCCGTTTGCTGCCCTTTCGTCAAAAAAGAATGGTAGGCCCCTTTATTTTTATAGACCACATGGGCCCGGCAAAAATGAGTGAGCGAGAAAGTATGGATGTATTACCACATCCACATATAGGTCTTTCCACCCTTACATTTCTTTTTGAAGGGAATATTATGCATAGAGATTCTATCGGCAATGAAGTAGAGATAAAACCAGGTGAAGTAAACTGGATGACAGCAGGCAGAGGCATTGTTCATTCCGAGAGGACACCCGAATATTTGCGACATTCAGAAAAGCATCTGCATGGGTTACAAATATGGGTAGCACTACCTAAAGAACTGGAACAGATGGAGCCTGAATTCCATCACACCGAAAAAAACCAAATACCAACATGGAATGAAGGCGGTGTGGAGTTTAGACTTATAGCAGGAGAAGCTTTTGACAGAAAATCTCCTGTTCCGGTATATAGCAAATTATACATGCTGGAGATTAAGAGTACCGAACAAAAAAGTCTACAGATAGGAAGTAATCTTTATGGAGAAGTGGGATTGTATATATTAGAAGGAAGCATAGAAGCCGAAGCAAATACATTTACACCTAAACAAATAGTTGTAGCTACTGATGGTAAACTTTGTGAGTTTACTATCCATGCCAATTCCACTATATACATCTTTGGCGGAGAACCCTTTCCTGAAGAAAGGTTTATTGATTGGAATTTTGTTTCCAGCAATAAAGAAACATTAGAAACAGCACGTCAAAATTGGATAGACCAAAAGTTTGATAAAATAAATGGGGATAATAAAGAATATGTTCCATATCCTTCACGCATAAAAAATCAATAAGAAAGTAGGTATTGATGAGTTTTTCATTACTTACATACCCTGTGATGCCTTAAAGCGTGACTATTGCGCTACAGGCTCAAGAAACGAAATAGAAATTCTTTGTAATTGTTAGGCAGTGGTTTTCTAATCTATCTTTAATCAAAACTACTTTTGTTGTAGTTGATTCTTATTTCTGCCCCAGGCTATAAATATGGCCAAGGCTGCCACAAGTATATTAAACCCAATCACGGAACTTTCTCCTCTTGATATATGAAAGAAAATTGCACAAAGCATAAGTAAAATTGTCCCTATGGCTGCCCAGACTGTCAAACGTGGTTTTACATGAAGCATGTCAGGTAATACTAAACCTAAGGCTCCCAATAAATCAATTAAACCAAGAAGCCTAACAAGAATGGGCGGCACTTGTCCAGTCCATGGCATCATGGCTGAAATTTTTTCAATGGGCATAAATTTCATTACTGCACCCATTAGTAGTAGAACCGCTGTTAAAATTTGTGCTATCCGAAGAGTAATTTTCATTGCTATAAAGTTAAGGGATTACTTGTTTTTAAAATTACCAATAATTTCATAAGAATGAAGCCTCGCTGCATGATCATAAATTGGAGAAGTAATCATTAGTTCATCCACCTGTGTTTCATCTAAAAACTTCTGCATCCCCTGATATACTTTTTCAGGGCCACCAATAAATGAGTATGTAGTCATTTGTTGCAGAGCCGCTTGCTGAACAGGGTCTACATAAAATTCATTCGGATTAACGGGAGCCTTTAATTTTTCACGTTGTCCTGTAATAATTCCCAAATAAAGTCTTTTAAAAGAAGTAGCCAGTTTATTTGCTTCTTCATCTGTATCAGCAGCTATTGCACCAACACATGCCATTACATACGGCTTCTTCATTTGTGCTGAAGGTTGGAAATGCTGATGATATATGGTGAGGGCTTGGTGTAGTTGTGCCGGTGCAAAATGACTTGCAAAAGCATAAGGTAATCCTAATGCTGCTGCCAGGTATGCACTGTCGGTACTGGAACCTAATATCCAAATGGGAATATCCAATCCTTCACCCGGGATTGCTCGTACGCGACTATTTTTATTAGAAGCAGAGAAATACTTCTGCAATTCTTTTACATTTTCAGGAAACTCTACAGCGGCTCTTTGATCGCGTCGAAGTGCTATAGTAGTCAGCTGATCTGTTCCGGGCGCTCGACCCAAGCCCAAATCAATACGGCCAGGGTAAAGTGTTTCAAGGGTGCCAAATTGTTCTGCAATAATTAAGGGTGCATGATTCGGAAGCATGATACCACCCGAACCAACTCTTACCATAGATGTGTGTGAAGCAATCTGTCCAATCAAAACGGCTGTAGCAGAACTCGCTACCCCTTCCATGTTATGGTGTTCGGCCAGCCAATATCTTTTGTAACCCCACTTTTCTACATGTTGCGCAAGGTCAACACTGTTTGCAAATGAATTAGCAATTGATTTACCATCTAAAACCAAAGCTAAATCCAATACTGAAATACTGGTGGTAGATAATTTTTTCTTCATTTCAATTAGTTTCTATTGTCATTTTTAATAGCCCATTAATACTTAACCGATGCTAATAGTTCCATACTGTCCGGTGCAATAGCAGAACCAAAGAAATTGGTTAGCCTACCATTTTCATCAACTACATATTTACAAAAGTTCCAACTTGGAGCATGGTCGTTCCAGCCATTTAATTTTTTGTTAGACAACCAATCATATACCTGGTTTTGATCTGGTTTTAATACAGATGATTTTTTAAAAATAGGGAAGGTAACACCATAGTCAA
>CAJCJB010000186.1 GCA_903970545.1 Candidatus Saccharimonadota bacterium
ACCTGTTATGATAAAACTTACTTTAAAAACTGATACTTATCAGCATAGAAAAGGGGTTGTTTTTAGTTAAAACGTATCCTTAGTAAGCGTCAAATCACTGATTAGTTTAACTACAAACTCCAGTTGTTCGTCTTTACTTAAATCCGAGTTATCAAGAGTAACGGCATCTTGGGCTTTCATTAGCGGGTTTTCTTTACGATGGGTATCATCATGGTCGCGCTCCATTAAATTTCTTTTTACATCTTCACGGTTCACATGCATACCTTTGCTGTTCAGTTCATCCAAACGACGGTCTATACGTACGTCCATATCAGCGGTCATAAATATTTTAAGCTCGGCATGAGGAAATACATTGGTGCCAATATCTCTGCCATCCATTACAATACCTTTACCCTTGCCCATTTTGCGTTGCAAAGCAACCAAGTGTGTGCGTACTTCCTTTACAATACTAACCTTACTTACAATCTCTGCAACTTCCAATGTACGAATCTGACGCTCTACATTTACATCATTCAGATAGGTATCAGAGGTTTTGGTATGTGTATTAAATTTAAAACTTACATGCACATCAGGAAGAATAGAGATAATCTCTTCATTTAAAAACACTTTGTCTTTTATCATTCCGTTTTGAAGTGCGTATAGTGTAACACAACGGTACATGGCACCGGAATCTATATAAGCATAACTTAAACGGGATGCCAAAGCCCTTGCCAGCGTACTTTTTCCGCAGGAAGAATATCCATCTATGGCAACAATAATTTTAGACATACCTCGCCGCAAATTTGGGATTTGTTACCCTATTAAAAAACTTTTTTTGTGAGAAAGAATTACTTATTTCAACAATTCAGCAATAGGCTTAGCTGAATCAATAGCCTCATAAAACAACTTTTGAATCTGTGTACGAATGCCACTCTTAGCCAGTTTATTCTCATCAGCATTAGGATATACGCGATTGGAAAGAAACACATACACCAAGCCATTGGCAGGGTCTGCCCAAACCATAGTGCCTGTAAAACCTGTATGCCCGAAACTTAGCGGAGAGCAATTCTTTGCCACCGGACTTTCCTTTGCAGGGTTGTTTTCCGGTTTTTCAAAGCATAAGCCTCTGCGGTTTTTCGGGCAATATAAACACTTTTGCGTAAACTCTTTTACGGTATTAGAATCAAGCCACTGCCTGCCTGCATACTTTCCTTTATCTACATACATTTGCATCAATGCGGCTAAATCAGTGGCATTAGCAAACAAACCGGCATGTCCACCAACACCACCCAACAAAGCTGCTCCGGGGTCGTGCACATATCCTTGCACTACCTGTTTACGGAATTTTGTATCGTTCTCGGTAGGCGCAATGTTCTTCTTATCGTAATACGTTAAGGGTTTATAAACTAAGCTGCGCAAGCCCATCTTAGCATAAAAGTTCTGTTGCACGTAGTCATTAAGTGGGGTTTTGGTTATCTGTTCAATAATCTTCTTCGTATAATAATAACCTATATCACTATACAAATACTCTCCTTTTTTACCAAGCTTACATTTGGCAATCATCTTATAAATACTGTCGGTAAAATCTTCTCTAATAAACAAACTATCAGCTACCTGAGTAGTAAAGAAAGGTGTTTTCGAATTAAAATAATACCCGTCTTTAAAACTGTTATCTTTCTTTAAAGTAGATTGATAGAATGATATCCACGCAGGTAGCCCTGCCTGATGGGTAAGCATTTCTTTGATAATGATGTTTTCTTTATTGGTCTTTTTTAGTTCAGGTAAATAATGTACTAACTTTTGGTTAACATCTATCTTTTTCTTTCCTGCTAAATCCATCAGAGCCAATGCGGATGCTGCCACTTTGGTAACCGAAGCAATATCGTAGATAGTTTGGTTGGTTACGGAATCGGTTCCTTCGTAGGTGAACTTTCCGAAGGATTTGCAGTAAAATATCTTTCCGTCTTTAGCTGCTACAATCTGACAACCCGGGTAACACTTATCACTTATGCCCTTTTGTGCGATGCTGTCGATTTTTGCGAGCTTTTTTTTTTCAATTCCCAAAACAATGGGAGCAACCTGCTGCATTCTGATGGCGGTGGGAATTATAATACCTGTATTTCGCTTAAAGGGATAGGTTGTAACCGGGAGTTTACCGCTCACACCAAGCGCACCCGCAACTACATCGGATGCGGCTTTCTGTGCATAGTTATTATATTCATAGCCTTCTATAACAGCGTTGGCATTTGGCAGATTCTTAAACTTATTAAACAAATAAGGGTTAGAGAAAAACACTACAATGGAAGGTTTCAACTTTATCAACGTATCAATAAAAGCGATGCTTTGTGCGCTTGCCCCAAAGTTATCGGTTGGTTTTTGATTGGTTTTATTTACCTGAATAATGATGGTGTTATAAGCACTTAGTTTTTTAAGCAGCGTATCATAAACAGATTTTTTTTCATCGTGCGTTACGCCGTAAAAATCTGTTTTAAAGTACTGAGCCAGATTTTGTGAGAACATGTTTTTATCTGTTACACCTACTGATACTTCTGCAATCTTTAGCGTATCGGGTTTTAAGAGGGGAACAATATTATTCTTGTTACTCAACAACGTAATGGCACTTTCATACAGTTTGGTATTTAATATAACCGATGCATTGGTGTTTATCTCATCACTTAATAAACGGGTTGGAGCAAACCTGTTGCTGTTATTCAAACCACACCAGTATTTTACTTTCAGTATCTTCTTGCAACGTGCATCAATTTCATCCTGTGTAATATCGTTATTGGCAATGGCTTTTTTAATTTCTTCTATGGCTTTAGGCACGTCTTCGCTAAACAACAACATATCGTTACCAGCTACCAAAGCTTTTGCATCAAGCATACCGGGTTTGTTATAATCGGCAGCGCCTTTCATGTTTAGCGCATCGGTAAACACCAAACCTTTAAAGTTCATTCTTTCTTTCAATAGTTTTTGAACGATATTCTTTGATAGTGTACTCGGTAAATTCTTGGTAGTATCTAATTGAGGGATGAACAAATGAGCCACCATAATGCTTCCCAAGCCTCGTTCAAATAAGTACTTGAATGGAAATAACTCCAGCGTATCTAACCTCTCTAAGCTATAAGGAACCACAGGCAACGTTTTGTGCGAGTCTTTATCGGTATCTCCATGTCCGGGGAAATGCTTGGCACAAGCTAACACATGCTCATCCTGCAAACCCTTCATGTATAAATAGGATTTTTTTGCCACTGCCGTTTTATCTTCTCCGAAAGAGCGCATAGATATGACAGGGTTATTGGGATTGTTGTTGATATCTGCCACGGGTGCAAAGTTTACATGTATACCCACCGCCTTGCATTCTCTCGCAATTTGGCGACCCATGTAATAAATCATCGAATCGTTTTGCATGGCAGCTAAAGTCATCTCACGCGGATATTGCGTAGTACTATCCAACCTCATTGCCAAACCAAACTCCCCGTCGATAGCCATCAGCAAAGGTGTCTTAGCTTTGCTCTGATAATAGTTTGCCAGTTTGGTTTGTCGCACAGGACCACCCTGCATAAATATCAAACCACCAATGTTGTACTTAGAAACCAAAGAATCTATCTGCCGCACATGCTTCATATCTTTATTGCTCCAGGCAGCCACCATAAAGAGTTGCGCCAAACGCTCATCAGCATTAAGACTGGCATACACAGAATCTACCCACTTGCTTTCGTTAAGGAAAGGAGGCGAAACATTTTGTGAAAAACAAAATGTTTTAATTAGACAATTAGTCAATATGATAATGAGCCAATGAGATGTTTTAATTTTCAAATTGTCTAATAAACTAATTAACACATTGATTTTCATGCCGCATAAAAGTAGATTTATAAAGCACTGCGCCATTGCTTTTAGGCAAAGGTTGCTAACAGAGTTGTTTTAATAATTAGGGAGTTCTATTACTAAAAAGTGTTATGGTAATTTATCAAAAATAGTTCTTAAATAAGAAGCTTTCCAAAGCGCACCAATATTTATATCTGAATAACTATAACTAAAAACTCCCATGAAAAGAGTCATTGGAGGAAAAATTTTACCATTATTAATAGTCTCTCCAATAGTTAAGAAATAAACAGGTGAGCCAGACATTCCATGATGAGTATCTGCATCTATCCACATAATTGGTTTATTATCCTCATCTAAATAGGGTTCTGACGCTATTAGACCAGATTTCCAGATAGGAAAAAAAGATGTGTTCCTACTTTTTTTACCTTCAGGAAATCCTAATATAAATAATCTTTCTGTTGGTGTTAATAATATTTCGTCGTTAGATTCTTTATAATTTACAGGGAAAATTCTAATATTACCTATTGTATCTTTAAGTGGAATTGCAACCACATCAACCATTTCTTTACCAACTGTATTTTCTATGTATTTTATTTTATTGTTTTCTATTAAGCTTTCTTCCCTTATACTTGTTGTTCCTAATTTCTTACTGCTATAATAAATAATCATTTTATTTGGCGATAATTTGACTTTATTTTCTGGTAACCAATCTTGTGTAACTGGATTTTTCCCGGTAACAACATGCCAATTTGTTATTAAAT
>CAJCJB010000187.1 GCA_903970545.1 Candidatus Saccharimonadota bacterium
CAATCACCACAAAGCCGAGGTTTTTAAACTGTACAGGTTCCTCCAACAGAGCATGTGTGCCGATTATAATTTGCAATGTCCCATCAGCCAACTGTTTTAATATTTCTTTTCTGGCTTTAGATTTAACCGAACCTGTAAGTAAAGCACATGTAATACCTAAAGGTTTTACCAGTTCGCTTATAGTTATAAAATGTTGCTGCGCCAGTATCTCGGTAGGAGCCATTAAACATGCCTGAAAGTTATTATCCAATGCCATGAGCATACACATAAGCGATACAATAGTTTTGCCGCTACCTACATCACCCTGCAAAAGGCGGTTCATTTGTTTGCCTGTGCGCACATCGTTACGAATTTCTTTTATAACGCGCTTTTGTGCATTGGTCAATTCAAAGGGGAGATGCTCGTTAAAGAAGGTATTAAAGTAATGCCCCAGTTTTTCAAATATAAAACTTTGCATACTTTGTTTACGGAAATGCTTGCTTTTTAACAGTCTTAGTTGAATGTAAAATAGCTCTTCAAACTTTAAGCGATACTCGGCTTGCTTTAACAGATGCGCATTTTCAGGAAAGTGAATTTGTTTATAGGCTTGTTCTTTGCCAATCAGTTTATATTGTTGTAGTATGTTTTCAGGAAGTGTTTCTTCTACTTTGTTAGACAACTGAGGCACCAACACCTCCTGCAACTTTAAGATGCCTTTGCTGTCTAACCCCCTGCTTTTCAGTTTTTCAGTACTGGGGTAAACAGGCATCAAAACCGAATTTAGTTTAATGCTGTCATCACTGGCTAAATCTACATCGGGGTGCGGAATGTTATATTTACCTCTAAACTCAGATGGTTTGCCAAGCACAATGTATTCGGTATCGGGTTTAAATTTTCCTTCCAGCCACTTAGCCCCCTGAAACCAAACCAATTCAATAACACCTGTATCATCTTTTAAGTAAGCCACAAAACGCCTGCTTTGTTTTTCGCCCAGCAACTCTGTCTTTACAATTTTACCCTTTAGTTGCACATAAGGTAACTCTTCGTTTATCTCTTTTACTTTATAAAACTTACTCCTGTCAATATACCTGAACGGATATAAACTCAACAAATCGTAATAGGTAAAAATCTGCAACTCCTTTTTAAGCATATCGCCCCGCTGCGGACCAATGCCTTTTAAATATTCAATAGGAGTATCTAAGAAGTTGCTCATCTCTATACGCTCCAAATTTAGTTATTAAGTATTAAACTATTTTGGGCGTTCCGTCGATATGAGCTTCACAAAAGGATACTTCTTTAGTAAAGCAGCCTGCTTTTCTTCCAGTTGTTTTTTAAATTTTAAAGAGGCTGTTGTTCCTTCCTGCAAATCTCGGTGTTGTAAACTTTTTAGTATAGGTTCATAATCTGCCATAAAGTTTTTGGTTTCCTCGTCGCAAAGGGCATCGGTAAACTTTTGCCAAACATAATTTACGGCCAAATGGTTTGGGTGTACCAAATCTTCTTTAAAAAAGCGGTAATCGCGCAATTCGTCTATAACAATCTCATAAGCTGGAAAGTAAAAACAATTGCTGTTTTGTTCTGTTAAAGTATGCATAGCATCCAGCAAAATGCCCTTGCTATGGTTGTTTTCTATAATACCATCCCGCACATAACGCACCGGACTAACGGTAAACAAAATATTTAGTTGCGGATTAAATTCTTTTAAAACAGTTATTTGCTGTTGCCAGTCATCTGTAATTTGTTGTTTACTTATCAGTATCTTTTCAAATTGCGAGGAAGGCAGTTTATGACAGTTGGCTACTATTTGTTTGTCGTGCATATAAGCAAATGCGCTGCCAAAAGTTATGAATAGCCAATTGGCCTCTTTTAATTGATGATGTGCCTGACTTATGTGATGATTGATATTTTCTAAACAAGCATTTGCATCCGCACTGGCAAATTTACCGTGGTGGCTAAAACTGCTCCACAATTCATCGTGCAAAAAAATATCCGCTTGAGTATGTTTTTTATCCTGCATATAATCTGTAAGTGCATTACAAATACTGATGGGGTTGTAAAGAATGCCATGCGGGTTGGTAAGTGCGTTGAATTTTCTTTCTTCCAGCATTGCACCAATTTCTTCGGCAAAGCAGGAACCCATCAATAAGATGGCCTGTTTTATATTTACCTGATGGGTAAATTTCTTAAGAGGAAAAGGCAGAATAAAGTTCATACAATTTCCTGCTAAATTATATTATTTGCACACATTCCTTATGTACATTTGCGAGGAATTTTAGGGATGATAAAGAACAGCCGAGCGAAGCGAATACATGAGCGCAAAAACAAATAAACAACTAATAGCGAATAACCCGCACAAACAAATTATTTACTGGCTTTTAACGGGATGTTTTTTGGTGTATGTAATGCTGGTGGTGGGCTGTATAACCAGGCTTACGCACTCGGGTTTATCTATAACCGACTGGAGTGTGATGGGAACTTTACCCCCTATGGGCGAACAAAGCTGGATGGAACATTTTACCAAATACCAGCAAAGTCCGGAGTTTAAAATCATAAACAGTGGCATGACACTGGGTGAATTTAAAAATATCTTTTGGTGGGAGTGGACGCACAGGTTTATTGGCAGGTTAATTGGGTTTATCTTTTTTGGAGGCTTTATCTATTTTATTGCGACTAAAAAATTCACCAAAAAGCTTTTAATGCGAAGCATCATTTTATTATGTGTAGGTGCTTTGCAGGGCCTGGTAGGTTGGTGGATGGTAAAAAGCGGCTTGGTAAAGAACCCTAATGTAAGTCATTACCGTTTAGCCACGCATTTGATAACAGCACTTACTGCATTTGCTTTTTCTTTTTGGTTTGCTTTGGAAATTATTTATGAAGTTCCAAAAGAAAAACAGGAAACTAATGGAGGCAAGAAACTCTTTATCATAACCCTTATTACTTTTGTGGCACTTATTTTTCAGATAATATACGGCGCATTTGTAGCAGGATTAAAAGCAGGTTTGATTTATTCTACTTGGCCAAAAATGGGCGATGAATGGTTTCCGAACGACACTATTTTAACGACAGATTCTTTTATACACAACTTTACGGCTAATCCGGCAGGAGTACAATTTGTGCACCGAACCTTTGCCTGGATAGTAGTTGTTTTGATTTCAATTTTATGGATAAGCTCTAATAAATTAAAATTAAACGCACCACAATATAAAGGAGTTAGTTGGTTGATTTATTTAACCACTATTCAAATTATTCTGGGAATATTTACCTTGTTATATACGGTACCCGTATTGCTGGGAGTATTGCACCAAACAGTTGCTTTTCTCTTAGTGGCTGCTTTTTTATTCCTGTTGTTTCAGTTCAGCAGAAAAAACTCTTCGATAGGAGATTAATGCAAAAGAAAATCCTCTTTATAGATTCTAATCACCCGCGTCTGCATGAAATGCTTATAGAAAAAGGCTTTCGATGCGATTTGTTTTATGATAAGCCCGTGGATGAACTAAAGAAATTAATTCCTCAATATGACGGAATTGTATTGCGCAGCAAATTTAAAATCACCAAAGAGATTATTGATACCGCTCCCAATTTAAAGTGTATTGCCCGTGTGGGAGCAGGTATGGAAAACATTGATGTAGCTTATGCTACACAAAAAGGAATAGCCTGTGTGAATTCTCCCGAAGGAAACCGTGATGCTGTTGCCGAACATGCAATGGGTATGCTTTTATGTTTATTTAATAATATTAGCAAGGCAAATGCAGAGGTGAAAAGTGGCAAATGGTTACGCGAAGAAAACAGAGGAGTTGAGTTATATGGCAAGACAGTTGGGATTATCGGTTATGGAAATATGGGCGCTGCTTTTGCAAAGCGTTTGCAAGGTTTTGGTGTTAAGGTGTTAGCGTATGATAAATACAAATCCAATTTCGGAACTGATGTTGTAAAAGAAAGTTCTTTACAGGAAATTTTTGAGCAGGCAGATGTACTTAGTCTGCATACTCCTTTAACACAAGAAACCTACTATTTAATTAATGATGCTTTTATAAATAACTTTAAGAAAGCTATTTACATTATAAATACTGCCCGTGGTAGGTGTTTAAACACAGCTGATTTAATTAAGAATATAGAAAGCAAAAAAGTGTTGGGTGCCTGTTTAGATGTGTTGGAATATGAAGCCGTATCTTTTGAAGGTATAGAGTATAAAGACATACCTCAGCCTATGCAATATTTAATGAAATCTGATCAAGTAATTCTTACCCCCCACATTGCAGGCTGGACAAACGAATCAAATGTGAAACTTGCCGAGTTTTTAGCGAAGAAGGTTATAGCTGTTTTTAAAGCTTAATAGTATCAAACACAAAACCTTTGTTTAATAAAAAAGCTATGCTATGTGGTAAAGCATATTGTAGGTTGTGATAAGCTTTTAAACTATCATGAAACACAATTAAGGAGCCGCTTTTTGTATTGTCAATTACGTTCCTGTAACAAATCTCCGGTTTTATGCTTTTATCATAATCATAGCTAAGTACATCCCACATAATTATATTGTATTTCTCACAAAGGTAATTTGCCTGTGATTTTCTTAATCTGCCATAAGGTGGACGGAATAGTTTGCTTTTATAAATCTTATCACACATCTCCACATTTTCAAAATACGTTTCGTTTTTTGTTCGCCAACCGCTTACATGGTTGTTAGTATGATTACCAATTACATGATTCCTTTTTGTCATCTCATCTACTAAATAAGGATACTTGCTCATGTTTTCTCCTACACAAAAAAAGGTAGCGGGTACTTGATATTTATCAAGTGTTTGTAATATAAAGGGCAACACTTCGGGTGTTGGTCCGTCATCAAAAGTTAGATAAATTTTGTTATGCTCATTGGGCAAATTCCAATAACATTGCGGCAACATCTTGCGCAGCAATTTAGGCGGTGAAGCCGGTAAACGCATACTTATCTTTGTACAGGTTGTTTTCCATAACCGGGCATTTCTTCCTGAGGAATAACTGCCGGTAATCGCTGCTCAAAGCTTTTACCTAAAGCTTCTTCTTTAAAGTTATAACAAACACTAACCAATGCCATCATTAGCTGACGTGCACGGCTTATCTCTCCACCATAAGCCGCTTTATGCACAGCAGGAAGTTTGTTATAAAAACGCAAATCACCTTCAAACATGGTAAATAGTTTTTCGGCTATATCTTTCGCTTTCTTGTTTTCACCTGCCTGGAAGTATGCTAAACAAATAGAATACATGGTTGCATCATACGGAATAGTTGCTTCAGGCATTTCCTGTTGAGCTTTATCAAGCAACTTAATGGCTTTATCTTTTTTGCCTTCCTGTATTAATTGAGCCGCCAATCCGCCAATTTGAATGCGCATGTTAGAAGCAAAGCGCATATTGTTTTCATCCAAATAAATTTTAGGATGACTCATACCGCCCCACTGGAACTTAGTCATGATATTATTGTACATAATATCGGAAGCTATGCGGGCTCCGTTTTGCATTTCTTCTTTAGTAGATTTGATTGGAACTAAACGATATGCCAAGCCTTCCAACTGCAAGTAATCTTCCAAACCAAGATAAGCTTCTCTTCCGGTAGTAACTGCAAAGTAAATTGGTCTATCCCAATTGAAGCCTGCCAGTAAATCAAGTACCATCAAATCATTTTTGGTAACGTAGCCGCGCTTCAATTGCCAATCAACAGTTTTTACAATACGGTTTTCCATTCCTTTAATAACGGTACCATTTTGTACCACTTTAGCAGAGTCAACCGGTAAACTGAATTTATTGCTTGGCAATACATCAATATAATCTCCACCTGCGTTGTATTTATTTTCAGGATTATCACTGGCTACATAATCCATCAGTTCTTTTATGTTGGTATAACCAATATTCTTATCCATAAAATAAACTATATCGCGTTTGCTGGCTTCGTACTTATCTTCGCTCATAGTAAATGGCAACGGTTTAGAATCATAAGCAGCACGGCGACATTGATTAATATACCAGTCTGTTTGAAACAGACTTAAGTTCACAACCCGCACATCTGTACGGATGCCTTCCACCTCTTGTGCATACCAAAGAGGGAAGGTATCGTTATCTCCGTTGGTGAACAGCACCGCGTTAGGTGCACAAGAATTAAGATAGTTAATAGCAAAGTCTCTTGCCATGGTTTTGTGAAAACGACTATGGTCATCCCAACCATCAGCAGCCATTAAACCCGGAACAACCAAACTAACAGCGGTTGCAATAATAGCAGCGTTCTTAGCATTTGTTCGCTTCGCCAAGAAATCATATATAAACAATACGCCCAAACCTATCCAAATTGCATAGGCATAGAAAGAGGCGGCATAGGCATAGTCACGTTCACGAGGTTGATACGGATATTGATTCAAATAAATGGTGATAGCTAAACCCGTAAAGAAAAATATACAAAACACCACAAAGGCATCTTTCAAACCTTTTTTGTAATGAAACCAAATACCCAACAAGCCCAATATAAAAGGAATGCCATAGAACTTGTTAGTGGCTTTATTGTTTTGTGTATTACTTGGCATGGTGGTTAAATCAGCATCCAGACGGGCATTATCAAACGCAGGAATACCGGTAATCCAGTTTCCCTCGGTTGGGTTATTGTTTAAACCCTGTACATCGTTTTGCTTGCCAATAAAGTTCCATGCAAAATAACGCAGATACATATAACCTATCTGGTATCTTCTGAAATAAGTAAGATTCTCGCCAAAGGTGGGCACATAAACAGTTTTTGTTTCACCATTATTATCGGTTATCTGTTTAGGTTTTCCTTTTACATCACCCCAATATTTATAAGCTGCTTCGTGCTGACTTTGCTGGCTCCACATACGAGGAAACACCGTACAAAATTCATCTTCATAAACAGCAACCGAATGCTTACGGTCGTCTAAAATAACGTACTTCTTAGTTTTTAAATCTTTACCGTAAATAGGTGTTCCGTCTTTAAACTCGCTGCGTGGTTTTGCAGGTGCATTGTAGTATTGTCCGTAGCCGATAGGCCAATCTCCGTATTGTTCACGGTTAAGATACGAAAGCATATTAAGCGCATTCTCAGGATTATTTTCATCCATCGGGGTATTAGCCTGAGAACGGATTATCAATACAAAGAAGGTAGAATAACCAAGCATCATTACCGCAAAACTCATGGCAATTACATTCATGATAGAAGGCTTGTTTTTAAGATAATGAACTGCATAAACCATTCCGCCTAATATAACCAAACGCATAAACATACCGCTACCCGATTGCGCTGAAGCAACAGATAACAAAGCAAAGGCAATAGCCAAACCAAAGGTTGCCTTGTAATAGGTTTCTTTTTTGTTGAGGGAATAAAGAATAGCAGACGTAACCAAACCTATAAGAATGATAAAGTACAAAGCCGTACCGGTATTAAACGGCATGCTTAGTTTATTGATAAAGAACAACTCATAATCGGCAGAAAGTTTTACAATGCCCGGAATAATGCCGCCTTGTATACCTCCCAGCAAAACAACCGATATGATACCTGCAATGATGAATCCTTTCCAGGTAAACTTGTATTTCTTGAAGTAATAGATGAAACAGATAGACGGAATAACCAACAAGTTAAGTAAATGGACACCCACCGATAAACCCATCAGGTAAGAAATCAGCACCAGCCAGCGCATAGACGATGGTTCGTCGGCTTCTTCTTCCCATTTTAAGATGGCCCAAAACACAGCGGCAGTAAACAAACTACTCATGGCATAAACCTCGCCCTCTACGGCAGAGAACCAAAAAGAATCGGAGAAGGTATAGGCTAAAGCACCAATAACACCGCTTCCTAAAATAGCCCACATTTTGCCTTTATCCATTTCGGTACCAACAGGAACCAACATCTTTTTAGCCAGGCGGGTAATTGTCCAGAATAAGAACAAAATGGTAAACGCACTGCTCAAAGCACTCATCACGTTAATCATCATGGCAGCTTTGGTTACATCACCAAAGGCAAAAAGCGAGAAGAAGCGGGCAATTAACAAAAAGAAGGGTGCCCCCGGCGGGTGACCAACCTCTAATTTATAGGAACAGGCAATATACTCGCCGCAATCCCAAAAGCTGGCAGTAGGTTCGATAGTAGAACAATACGTATAAGAAGCAACGATACAGATTAGCCATCCTACGATATTGTTTAATTTTCTATAATCAGTCATATTTTATTTTAATGAATTGGCGAATTTAGTAAAAAAGCCTCAATAGCAACAAATTAAGAGATAAGCCGTTTCTAATGAAATTAGTAACGGAGTAATTAGTGTTTTATTGTGCTTAATTCCTAAGGATTATAACTCTCCAACAACTTGGTGTAAACTTTAATACCCTGACTAATGGCGCTCAGAGGCAGTTTCTCGTTATTGGCATGCACGCTTTCGGTCATTTCTTCTGAGAGGCGGAAGGGCAACACACCGTATGCCGGTATATTAACAGAGCGGAAATAGCTGTTATCGGTAGTGGCAGGAAACAAAACAGGTATTACATGCGCAGAAGGAAACTCGCTTAGTATGGCGGCTTTTACTTTATCGTAATTACCATCTAATGGCGTTGCCTCTGATGTGGGCGATTCATCTTCGATGGTAATTTTTATACGGCGGTCTATAATACGGAAGAGTAGTTTTAAGGTGTTGGGCTTTTCAGATTTATGAGGGAGTAACCTGCAATCGTAATAAGCCGTTGCCGATTGTGCCACCTGATTTATGGGTCCTTTGGGGTTTTGTATTTGCGTAAGCTGGTAAGAGTTGGTTACCAATACTTTCATGGCTTCGTTGTCTCTTACAATTTTTCTTCGTAGGGGTTTAAATACCCAAAAGTTTATATGCTTTACTATAAAGCCTTTTAAGCCTCCCATAATTTTACCGATTTCTTTAAAGGTTTCTTCGGCGGTTTTATCAATTACAATGTGTTCTTCGGCGTGGTCTATTTTCTCTATAGATTTTAATAATATTCTGTCGGCAGTTTTAGCAGAAGATACCGAACTATGTCCTCTCGATTTTACTTTGGCTTCCAGCTTAAGCCATAAACTTTTCTTCTCGGCGTTTGATACAAAAAAGCATAGCTCGTCTTTTTTGCCGGGTATAACGTTGGTAAGTCCTCCCCCACCCTCGCCATATACTACGATGGGTTTTAAGCGAGAAAGTATTTCGGGTTGTATCATTTTAGCAGCGCCGTTTATGCCGCCTGTTTCTTCGCCCGACAGAAACAAAATAATAATGTTGTGTTTGATGGAATCTGTCTTTATGGTTTCTTTTATTTGTTTCAACGCAAATAGTTGCATCACGGCTAAGCCCTTCATATCTATGGCTCCTCTGCCATAAATGGTATCGTTGCTTATTACGCCGTCAAAAGGTTTGTGCTGCCAAACACCCTGTTCATCAACCGGAACCACATCTATATGATTGATGAGTAGCACCGACGGAAGTCCTTTTTCTAAGGGCACTAACGATGCACAAAAGTTATAAGACGTATCGGCATTCGTAAACACGGTGGTATAAAACCCCAGTTGCTCGCAAAGGTTTTTTAGGTATAGTGCGGCGGGTTTCTCGTTGCCCGAAATGCTTTTGTATTTTATATACTCCGATAAGATGGCAGCAGGCTCCTGAGCTACCAAGGCAATAGTTAATAGCGAATAGTTAATAGCGAATAGCCAAACAAGTACCCGATACCTATTAACTATTAACTGATAACTGAATGGCTTTTTCACCTCATCAAATATATAGCAATTTATTTATAGTCTTTTGCTTGGGCGTTCCATTAATTAAAACGGCGAGCTTTGCACTTCAATCTTTTAGATTACTAAAAGGATTTTTGTAGCAATCCCTAACGCCCGTGATGTTAAGCTGTTATGTACCTATACTGCCAACACCTAATGGTAAAGAGACGGTAACCCTTTGGGCAAAACTACAAGATAAAAGCACATTTGAAAATAAAGATATGCCACCTATGGAACATGATTGTTTACAGGCAATGGGCTTTAAATTCCAAGCATTATATGAGATAAGAATTAAGTAGATAATTAATAGCTATCAAATTCCCATTCTATAAAAAATACTTAGTTTTGATTTGTGAAACGCTACCTGCTTTTTATATTTTTAATTATTAACAGCTGCTTTTCTTTTGCCCAAAGCAAAACAGACTCCCTCTTAACCCTGCTTAAAACTGATAAAGAAGATACCAATAAGGTAAAACACCTTAATAGTTTATGCAGGGAGTACAAATTAGTTGGCGAATACGATAAAGGTCTTGATTATGGTAAACAAGCTTTAGCACTTGCCCAAAACTTAGGTTTTAAAAAAGGTATTGCCCAATCCTACCATAAAATGGGGACTATTTATCTGGAGCTCAGCAATTTCCCAGAAGCTCTAAAAAATTATTTTTCTGCCTTAAATATATGGGAAGAAATTAAAAATAAAGAAGGTATTGCAAGTGCTTACAACAACATAGGGATTGTTTATTATAGTCAGGGTAATTACCCCGAAGCCTTAAAAACCTATTTTTCTGCTTTAAAAATAAGCGAAGAAATCGATTACAAAAAAAACACAGCTAATCTATACAATAACATAGGAAATATTTATTATAGTCAGAGTAATTATACGGAAGCTCTTAGAAATTATTTTGCTGCTTTAAAAATCAGAGAAGAAGTAAAAGATAGTCAAGGTATTGCTGGTACATACTCCAACATAGGGAATGTTTATGATGAAAAGAAGTATCACCCCGAAGCTCTTAAAAACTATTTTGCTGCTTTAAAAATATATGAAGAAATTAGAAATAAAGGAGGTATTGCAGGTGTTTACAGTAATATAGGACTGACTTATGATAATCAGGGCAAATACGCTGAAGCCTTAAAAATGCAGTTTTCTGCTTTAAAATTAAATGAAGAAATTGGTAGCAAATTTGGTCTTGCCGGTTGTTTTATGAATATTGGAAGGATATATACGGAGTTACATAAAACAAAAGAGGCACAAGATTATTTAAATAAGGCATTGGGGCTTAGCAAAGAAATTGGTAGTAAAAATTATTTAAAAAAAAACTATGGTATTTTAGCTAGTTTAGATAGCCTAATGGGTAATTACAGGGCAGCTTATGAGCATCATAAACTATATATAATATATAGAGATAGTCTTAATAATGAAGAAACCCAAAAGAAAAGCTTGCAGGCAAGTATGCAATATGAATTTGATAAAAAAGAAACCGAACTAAAAGCCAAAGCAGAATTAGAGCAAACAATTGCTGCAGCACAACATAAAAGAAAACAGCTTATTTATCTTTTTATTGTTATAATAATTATTGTTATAGCTTTTTTTATAATAAACGGGCAGAGATTAAAATCTAAGAAAGAAAAAATAATATTTGAGCAACAGAAAGCTTTATTACGAGCCAAAAAACAAAAAGCCGAAGAGGAATTACTAAACGCCCAAAAACTTTTAATTAACTATACCGAAAATTTAATTGAAAAGAATAGAGCTATTGAAGAATATAAAGCCGAAAATGAAAAACTGAAAACCTTAAAATCAGTTGAGCTCTATAAAGAGAAGATTGATAATCTGGATGACTTAAATAATTCGACTATATTAACCAATGAAGATTGGGAAAAATTTAAAACATTGTTTGAACAGGTTTATAAAGGTTTTTTTATCCGCCTTAAAGACAGACTTCCAAACCTTACCAATGCAGAAATAAGATTAATAAGTCTTATTAAACTAAATTTAAACAACAAACAAATGGGTAATATGCTGGGCGTATCACCCGATACCATTACTACAACAAAATACCGCTTACGAAAAAAAATAAATCTTAGCGATAACCAGGATATAGATAAATTGGTAGAATCTATCTAAGTTAATAACCCCCTTTTTTTTAATTACCCATATTTTTTGATATAAAAATCTTACATAAAAGATTTTATTACCCCGACATATTACCCGACTATAAAAATGATTTAGCTGTTGTGCAAGGCAATAACAGTTTTACCATTAATCCCACTGTGGCTAACGGAATATATATGGTTGAGGTAGAAACAAAATTAACCTCATTAGCTAAACGTGTACCTTTATTAGAATAATATGCATTTAAAATATGCCAATTTATGTTATTGTATCTAAAAAAAAGTATATTTGTTTTATATTATGATATTCGTTTTGTTTCTTAATGGTAATATAGTTTTCGCCTAAAAAGGTTCGGGTCAGCATGAAGAAACTTCTTTGCATACTGCTTATTCCCCTATCCTTAGTTCTGATTTCTACTATTGGCTTGGCACAAAACAATGCGCTGGTAATAAACGGAGACTACATTGTGATGAATGGCGGTACACTGGCAACCAATAACTTTTTGGTGGTAGACCAGCCTAACACGGCGGGTATTATTACTACAGGCAGCGGGTATATCATTTCTGAAGACCAATACAACTATGTGCGATGGAATGCAGGCACAAACACAGGAAGTTATGTTTTTCCGTTTGGTACATCTACTGTTACGGCAGGTGCCATTCCGTTTACGTTTAATAAAACTACGGCAGGCAGCGCCAATATATTT
>CAJCJB010000188.1 GCA_903970545.1 Candidatus Saccharimonadota bacterium
GTTAAGCAAAAACGAAGGTCTTTTAGTTTTTCTCTGTGTTTTTATTTTTTTATACTGATACGTATAAAATGTTTTACCGTTTTTTTGTTAAAAGCGACCGCTTATCGAAAAAACACTATCGTTTAAAAAGTTTCCTAAAAAGGGATGTTTATTTTTTGTACCCATGACGAGGCAATCGCTATAACACCTTGAGATTGCCGCAGTACACTTCGTTTTGCTCGCAATGACAATATGAACAAAGAGTCCGTGTAAAAAGCGGGCTTTTTTTATCTCTATACTTATTTTCAAAATATTTGCTTGGAAACTTGCAAGTCAAAAATAGTTTCCATAGTTTTGCCTCCGATTTAGCGATGGAAGTAAAAGATAAAATATTAGAAACCGCCCTGATGTTGTTCTACAAGTTCGGTATAAAAGGCGTTACTATGGATGATATTGCGAAGGAGATGGGCATATCTAAAAAAACTATTTACCGTTTCTTTAACGAGAAAGATGATATCGTAACAGCTCTTTGCGAAGTAGAGTTAAAGAAACATGCTAAGAACTTTGAAGCTTTAGAAAAAGAAGCCGAAGATCCTATACACGAAATGATTCTTATCTACCATCACATTCAAAAATTGTATAGCGATATCAATCCGGTGTTCTTTTATGATTTGCACAAGTCTTTTACAAAAGCATCAAACGAGTTTGAATGTTTTAAAAAGGATTTCATTTTTAAAAGCATCCACCGAAATATTGAAGAAGGTATAAAGATGGATTTATACCGAAGTGATTTGGATATGAATTTCGTAACCCAATACCGCGTGGCTCAAATGGATTTACTGATGACGAAGGATAACTTTAATCTGGGAACGATGAGCTATGCTAAAGCACACCAAATGGTGATGGATATTTTTATGCATGGCATCTCAACAGTTAAAGGACATAAGCTTATTAATAAGTATAAAAACAAACAAGAAGAAGAATAATATATGAGCACTAAAAAAACAATTTTACTACTTGCGTCGCTATTTTATATAGGGCAGCGGTTATATAGTCAGGCAGATACTGCCACCAAACAATTTACTTTGCAGGCGGCTATAGATTATGCACTTGCGCATAACTACACCTATATGAATGCTGAAAATGATGCCAAGTATAATACTTACAAAAAAAACGAAATACTTGGACAGGGAATGCCACAGATAAACGGTACTGCCGATTTGAGGGATAACGTAGTGCTTCCCACATCGCTGTTTCCTGCCAGTTTAGGCCCACTTTTTGGAGTATTTAATGGCCAGGCTATTCCCGTTAAATTGGGTGTTCCTTATAACCTTACGGCAAGTGCTTCTGTTAATCAATTAATTTTTAGCAGTGATTATTTAGTGGGTGTGCAGGCGGCTAAGGAAGTAATAAATCTTTCACAAAAAAATGTACTGCGCAGTAAAGTAGAAACTGCCCAAAACGTTTCTAAAGCTTATTATGGAGTACTGATTAATAAGGAGCGGATAAAAATATTGCAGTTGAATATAGACCGTGTAAAAACATTAAGAGATAACACCATTGCTCTTAACCAAAACGGATTTGCCGAAAAAATTGATGTAGACAGATTAGAAGTAAACTACAATAATTTGGTTACCGAAAAAGAAAAAACACAGCGTTTGGTTGATTTGAGTGAGCTTATGCTAAAGTTTCAGATGGGCTACGACTTGCAAAGACCTATTGCGCTAAGTGATGATATGAGTAAAATTGAAAACGAAGCAGATGCAAAAAGCATTAGCGCCGATAATATTGATATAAGCAAAAGACCCGAATATATGGCACTGCAATCTCAGCAAAAACTGAATGAATACGATTTAAAAAGATTTAGAATGTCATATCTGCCAACTTTATCCGGCTATGGTTTAGTTGCCGAGCAATTTCAAAAAAGTCAGTTAGATTTTAGCAAGAGTAATTGGTTCCCGTTTGCCTATATAGGTGCTACACTTAATGTACCCATTTTTGATGGTTTGCAAAAAAACTGGCGCATACAGGAGGCAAAAGTTAATTTACTTAAAACACAAAACAATTTTTCTCAGTTAAAACAATCAATCGGTTTAGAGATTCAAACGGCAACCGTAAGTTATAAAAATGCTTTGGTCTCCTTACAAACACAAAAAAGAAACATTGAACTGGCGCGCAACGTATATGATGTTACGAAGAAGAAATATGAGCAGGGTATAGGCTCAAGTCTTGATATGAACATTACCGAAAACGATTTGCACACAGCAGAAACAAATTATTATAACGCCTTATATGATTTAATCATCGCGAAAATTGATTATCAAAAAGCAACAGCAACACTTATAAAATAGATTATGATTTTAGAATTAAAAAATAAGAATAATAAAACAACCCATATGAAAAATAAAATTCTCTACATCGCTCTTTCAGCTATTATTGTTTCGTGCAGCGCACCTGATAAAAAAGCAGAACTTGAAAAGCTGAAAAAACAAAAAACAGAACTTGAAAGCAAAATAACTTCGTTGGAAGAAGATTTGGCAAAGTCGGATACCACAAAAAGCAAAGAAAAAACTACAGAGGTGGTTGCAATACCTATTCAACCTGAAATTTTTAAAACCTACATTGAAGTACAAGGACGTATTGATGCCGATGAAAACGTTTCGCTTTCAACGCAAATGCCCGGAACTATAACGCAGATAAATGTGAAAGTAGGCGACCATGTAACAAAAGGGCAGGAATTGGCCTTAACTGAAACACGTGCTATACAACAACAAATGTCTGATTTGCAAACCAATTTAGATTTAGCTAAACAGGTTTACGACAGACAAAAAAATCTTTGGGATCAAAAAATAGGAACCGAAGTACAATACCTGCAAGCCAAAGCAAATAAAGAAAGTTTGGAGCGGAAAATCGGAAATGTACAAGAGCAATTGCGTATGAGTAAAATTATTTCTCCGATAGATGGAACAGTAGATGCCGTAAATATAAAACTGGGACAAATGGTAGCACCTGGTTTAGCTGCTATTACCGTAATTAATTTTTCTAACCTTAAAGTAAAAGCAGATGTGGCCGAAAGTTATGCTGCGCGTATAAAAACAGGTAATGAAGTGCAGGTTCTTTTTCCTGACACGAAAGATTCCATCATTTCTAAAGTTTCTTATGCATCGCGTGCTATCAGCAGTTTAAGTAGAACTTTTAATGTGGAAGTAATGCTTGATAACAGCAAAGAGTATCATCCAAATATGGTAGCCAAATTGCGTATAAATGATTTTCAATCTCCCACGCCCGAAATTATAATTCCTGTAAAGTATATACAGCGCGGTACTTCCGAGAATTATGTGCTTATAGCTCAGGGTGGTAAATCAATTAAAAAAGTTATTAAAACAAACCGCGAGTATAACGGTATGATAGAAGTAACCAGTGGTTTAAATGCAGGCGACTTGCTTATTATAGCAGGCTACGACATGCTTAACGACGGAGACGCTATAACTGTAAAAAAATAAACTAAAGAATTTCTTATGTTAGAAAAATTTAAAGAATTTAAACCATCCAGTTGGGCGATAGACAACAAAATGACCGTCTATCTGATCACCATCTTTATATGTATAGTGGGTGTAATGACCTACAACTCGCTGCCTAAAGAAAACTTTCCGGATATAACCGTACCTACTATTTATATCAATACAGTTAACGGGGGTAACTCGCCTACTAATATTGAGAACACTATCACCAAGCCGATAGAAAAAAAGCTAAAAGCTGTATCGGGGGTTAAAAAGTTTACCAGCACTTCACTCCAAGACGTATCCGTAATTGTGGTTGAGTTTAACACCAGTGTAAGTGTTGAAGAAGCCAAAGTAAAAGTAAAAGACGCAGTAGATGATGCGCGTTCTGATTTACCACAAGAGCTTACGCAGGAACCGATGATTAAGGAGATTGCTTTTTCTGAGATACCTATTATGTATATAAATATTGCCGGCAACTATGATTTGAAAGAATTGAAAAAACATGCCGAAGATTTACAAGACAGAATAGAAGGACTGAAAGAAATTAACGAAGTAAAAATTGTAGGTGCGCTCGATAGAGAGATTCAGGTAAATATTGATATGTATAAGTTGCAGGCTGCTCAACTTACATTAAGTGATGTATCGCGTGCTATTTCAGCAGAAAATTTATCGCTTACAGGCGGTAACGTTCCGTTAAATGGAATGAAACCAACATTAAGCATCAAAAGCGAGTTTAAAGACCCGAAAGAAATTGAAAACATTGTAGTAACCTCGGCATCGGGAGCTAAGTTGTTTATTAAAGATTTTGCTGAAGTAAAAGATGGCTTTTTAGAACAGGAAAGTTACTCGAGTACACATGGTAAAAACGTAATCACACTTAACGTAATTAAACGTTCGGGTGAAAACTTAATTGATGCTTCTGATAAAATTTACAAAGTAATTGATGATATGAAACTTCACTCCTTTCCTAAAGGACTGGAGGTTACTGTGAGCGGAGACCAAAGCTCGAAAACAAAAGTTACACTGCATGATTTGATAAACACCATTATCATCGGTTTCATTTTAGTAACCGTAGTGTTGATGTTTTTTATGGGTGTTACCAACGCTTTGTTTGTAGCACTTTCTGTTCCGCTATCTATGTTCATTGCATTTTTGGTTATGCCAAGCATAGGCTTTACGTTTAATATGATTGTCTTGTTTGCTTTTTTACTTGCCTTAGGTATTGTAGTAGACGATGCTATTGTGGTAATAGAAAACACGCACCGTTTGTTTGATAATGGCAAGCGCAACATTAAAACAGCTGCTAAGATGGCTGCCGGAGAGGTGTTTATGCCTGTGTTATCAGGAACCATTACAACCCTTGCACCCTTTATTCCGCTTGCATTCTGGCCAGGCATTATTGGTAAGTTTATGTACTACTTGCCCGTTACCTTAATTATAGCCCTGCTAGCATCTTTATTTGTAGCCTATATTATCAACCCGGTGTTTGCAGTAGATTTTATGAAATCGCACGAAGAAGAATCTAAAGAACATGGTAAGATTACTAAAAAAGCACGCCTGCAACTTATTGTGTATGGTATTATTATTTTATTGTGTTATGCAACCAAACACATTATGGCTGCCAACATTGTGGTGTTCCTTGCTTTCTTTTTAATACTTAATCGTTTGTGGCTTTATAAAGTTATTGAGTACTGGCAATTTAAAGCATGGCCCGCCTTTCAACGCGTTTATACCAAAACCTTACAGTATTCATTAAAATCTCCCTGGGTATCTTTATTTGTTGTGTTAGGGATTTTTATAGGCTCTGTTATTTTCTTTGCAGCTCGTAGTCCTAAAGTTGTTTTCTTCCCACAAGGGGATCCGAACAATGTATACGTATATGTGAAATTACCAACCGGTACAGATCCTGCTGTTACCAACGCACTAATGCGCAAAGTAGAGAAGAAAGTATATTCGGTTATAGGAGAAGATAATGATATTGTAGAATCTATTATTACCAACGTAACCATTGGTACAACAGATCCGGCAGATCAGGATCAAAACAAATATCCTAACCGCGGTAAAATCGCCATCAACTTTGTAGAGTTTGAAAAGCGGCATGGCATTGCTACCAAAGATTATCTTTTAAAACTACAGGACATTAAATGGGATTTACCGGGTGCTGATATTACCGTTAATAAAGAACAAAGCGGCCCGCCTACTGCCAAGCCTATAAACATTGAAGTGGCAGGCGATGACTTTGATGATTTGGTTAGCAATGCAGCAGGGTTTAAAAAATTCATCGACTCGATGAAAGTAGGTGGTGTGGCAAGTTTAAAATCAGATTTTGAAAGTAACAAACCTGAAATTGTTTTTGATATAGACAGAGAACGTGCTAACCGCGAAGGGCTTTCTACTTACCTGTTAGCTACCGAAATACGCGGTGCTGTATATGGTATAGAGGCTTCTAAATTCAGAGATGTGGATGATGAATACCCTATTCAGTTACGTTACAAATTCGATCAGCGTATTGATATTGAGGCGTTGCGCAACTTAAAAATTACGTATCGTGATATGAACATGGGTGGACAGGTACGTTCGGTACCGCTTTCATCGGTTTGTAATATAAGATACGATTACACTTTTGCCGGCATTAAACGTAAGAACAACAAACGCGTTATTACACTTTCTTCGGATGTGAAAGAAGGATTTAATGCGAACGAAGTGGTAGCTAAATTACAGCAAGTGGCGGGAGGTTACAGACCTCATGGTGATGTTACCATTAAGTTTACCGGACAACAGGAAGATCAAAAGGAAACGGCAAGCTTTTTGGGTAATGCCATGCTTACAGCTGTTGGATTAATGCTATTGGTGTTAGTAGCACTCTTCAACTCGTTGGGTAAACCAATAATTATTTTATCTGAAATTGTGCTGAGTATAATTGGTGTATTGTTAGGTACAGCCCTTTTTAAAATGGATATGAGTATTGTAATGACCGGTATCGGTATTGTTGCCCTGGGTGGAATAGTAGTACGTAATGGTATCCTGTTAGTTGAGTTTGCCGAGTTTGCGCGAGAAGGCGGAATGAGTCTTTATGAAGCGACTGTAGAGGCCGGACGCACACGTATGACGCCTGTATTGTTAACTGCTACAGCAGCCATATTGGGTTTAATACCTTTGGCAGTTGGATTGAACATAGATTTTGAAACGCTGTTTACACACTTAAATCCACACATATTCTTTGGTGGAGATAACGTAGTATTCTGGGGACCTTTATCGTGGACAATGATTTTTGGTTTGGGTTTTGCCACCATACTTACTTTGCTCTTGGTACCTGCTATGTATTTAATTACCGAAAGATTAAAACGTAAATCGGTTATTATTGTAAATCATTTTGAGTTACCTACAGCGGTTATGTATGTGCCTTTCTTGATTTTAATCCTGCGTTTAGTACTTTATATACAAGGCAAAAAATTAGACTACGGTAATTTAGACGCTTAGTTGTTATTGCTACAACTTAATACTAAGCACCATCTTAACAGCAAGGTTATCTTCAAATTTTGGATTTTGGTACGCGCCATAACGGTAAAACACGCCTACGCCAAAGGTGGTGTAGTTTAGTTTAAGTATGTGTAAAAGCCTAAACCCACTTTCTATATAACCCTTTTCCATACTTTTTACCGATACGTTTTCTATATTTTGTGGGTTTGTAATACTGCCTATGCCCATGTTGTGCACCAGTTCAAACTCGGGGTTAAACTTTTTACGTGGCTTTAAAAACCTGCCTATGTTATGGTTTAAAAACAGAGCAGCAAACTGGTCTGATGCAAACTCGTTTAAGCCCATAGTCTCAAAACTATTAATGGCAGAAACCTTAAACCCATTGGCGTTAGAACCCCTGTTGTTATATAACATCGTATAAGGCAAACTGCCTATTACCTTGCCTGCAAGTATTTGCAGCTGTGTTGTACCAATGGTTTTAAAAGTCTTTTTAGCATCCATTTTAAAGTCAAACTTCCAGTAATCAAAATTGCTTGTCTGGTTAAAGTAGGTTTGACTAAGTCCTTTAGTAATGTTTATATACACCATGGGGTAACTGCTGCCTAAAGAAATTTTGTTGTGCATAGTTTGCAAAAAGGCTTCTTTATATACATACTTTAACTGCAAGCCCACTTCGTTATAACTAAAGGTATCTCTAAAGGCAGTTGTGCCGTCTTTTGCGGTGTAGTTATATAGCGTACTGCCAAAGCGCTGCTGGTGGTTTGCAAAAACATTGGCTTTAAAATATTTAAGTATTCTAAAACTGATAGATGCCTGGTATTTTTGCTGGTGGTCGAATGTGTAAACATATATATCCCTATATATCTCTGATGAAGCAAGGGTACGGCTATTCTCAAAAAAAGTTGCACCGCCACATTCTACAATATCTTTTTGTGCAAAAAGGTTTAAGGCAAGCTCTCTGCGCCTCCATATATAAATGGAAGCATCTCCGCCATACTTCCAAGCCTTATCTTTAAAGCCATATCCGGCATAACCTCCCACCGTAAACAGCTTACTTAGTTTTTGGTTGGTGTGTATGCCAAGCCCCACACGGGTATTTTCGTAACTATTAAATTTAAGAATCTTATCCAGGTTTAAATCAATAAATCCGATAGGCAGTTTATTGGTTAAAAGAGCTTCTATGGTTTTAAACTTCTTTTCAAAGTTTTGTGCTTTGCCTATGCTGTCTAATTTAATATACGTTTTCTTATCCTTTTCACTTAAGCTGTCTATGCGGTATTTGTTCCAAAAGTTTTCATCCTGATTATCGGCATGCTTATCCATTTCTACTTCTACCTCGCTAAATATGCGCCTCTTTAATTGAGGATTTAAAACAATATCTTTTATATACGAACGACTAACCGCCTTTAAGGGGGCTGTTTTGTCGGAACCCTTGCTGTTTACAGAAACATTTTTCCAAATCACATCCGTATTTAATTGCACCGGAAACCATTGTGTGCCCTCCATAAACTCATACTTCTGCTGTATTTTAATAATAAGACCTGTTTCTTTTCTTTCGGGCTCGGCTAATACGTTTTGTATGGCATAGCCGTTTGTGTTGATATACAGAACACCCTTCATGCCATCAAAGTTTTTGTTTTTCTTCGGACGGAAAGAAATTACAAAAACAGTATCCTTGCCACTATACAAAGTATCTTCCAGCATAAAGAAATACTTACGTGTACTTCCTTCGCTTATGGGGTTCAGAAACTTTTCATCTAGCACGGTAACAAAATCATCGTAAAAACTAAACGACTGCAACTGCGTGGCAAGCAAAGCAAAAGGAGAATTCTTTAAACCCGAAACACGTGATGCCAAAACAGTTTCATGGTTCTTATCAGGATGCAGAAACTCTCGTTTGGTAACCGATTCTATCAAGAAGAGGTGTTGCTTTTTAAAAAACTTATCCATTTTAGTTAAAGCCGTGTCTTCTGTAGATACGCTATCAATACTGGCTTTCATATCGGCAGTAACAAAAAACTTAGTGTAGCTGTTGTAGGTAAACGAGTGCATTTTTTCGGGGTTGTTCTTATCGCGGTTCTTAGTTGCCATTTTAATAATACGGTGCGCCGGGTTCTCGCCTGCTTTAACACTAATCTCCTGCAACGATATTGCCTGTGGTTTCAGTTTTATGTTTATCTTCTCTATATCCGGAAAGCTGCTCAAGGCAATAGTTTGCGGTTGGTACCCCAAGTAAGAAATCTGCAACTCAATATTTTGTGTAGAAGGTACGGTTAATTGAAACTTTCCGTCAATATCCGTAAGCGTACCCGTTTGCGTGTTTTTTACCAATATGCTTACAAAGGGCAGCGTTTGGTTGCTGTTGCCATCCGTAATTCTTCCTTTAATGGTTTGCCCATAAAAGCTACTGCTTATTAGAAACGTAATGATAACTAAGAGATGCTTCACCCGCTTAAATATAAAACGGCCAAACGAAGCGAAGCAAAGTGCATACATGAGTACAAAACTATAAATAATAACAAACGAATAATTTTGGGCGTTCCGTTGGATACAACGGCGGGCTTTGCACTTCAATCTTTTGTCGATTACAACAAAAGGATTTTCGTTGCAATCCCTAACCCAATTACTTATAAACTTTAATTGCCCTCTAAAACTTTAAAGCAATGCCGACACCTGTAGATGCCACACCTAACTGAAACTTAGGTGTAGTTGAGGCAATACCCAATTTGGAATTATAAAGTTTAACAGCTCTTGTAACATGCTTATGATAATTCTGTTCTATAGTTACACCTATTACCAAAAATAAAATACTAATACCACCTGCACCCCAATGTGTTTGATTTGCCAATGCACCTGCAATAAAAACACTTAAGGAAACACCACCAATTAATCCTGATGAAAAACTAAATGCATAAATCATTTCGGCTTTATTCATTTCAGAAATTGCAAGCGTATTATCTCGAATAAGTTTACGCACATGTCTAGAAAGCAAAGGCACATCAGCGAGTTTAAACTTATGCCCACCTCTAAAAATTAATGAATCTTTTTTATATCCGATACTATCTTTTGATAGCTTATTAGGGTTAAATGCAATGCCATATTGCATAATTCCAATGGCATGATTATAGTATTTGATCACATAATCCTTTTCAATACTTTGTTCTGTATTTCCTTTATCTATATAATAAATATATTTAGAATCTTCTTTGGTAATCTTACAAAACAGTTTAGTTGAATCGTACTTCACAATTAAATCTTGAGAGAAACAATTGGCAGAAATAAACAAAGTAATAAGTCCAAAAACAGAAGCAAGTTTCTTCATACGGAAACAAATATAAAATAAAAAATATCGTCCCTATAAAATAACAAAATAGGGCAATTAGCAAGCTGTGCAGTTGATGTTTAACTTTATTTAAGAACCCAGTATTTACAGTGTTGGCACGATGTTTGATTAATACTATTGCAACTACAAAACACAAACAAAAAAACAAAACCAATGCTCTCCGCCCAACAACATATAGTAAGCTTTACCAAGCAAGTGTCTTTTGTTGCTGTGCAGTACTTAACGGTAGCTGTTCAGTACTTAACCATAGTCATTCAGTACTTAACGATAACCGTTCGGTACTTAACCATAGCTGCGCAGTACTTAACGGTAGCTGTGCAGCACCTAATAGTAACTGTTCGGCACTTAACCGTAGCCATGCAGTACTTAATGGGAGCTGTTAGGCACTTAACCCGAGCTGTGCAGCATATAATGACAGTAGAATTTAAAATGTCCTTTTAATAATTAATATAGAACTAAATCTCATAAAAACTTAGGAATCATGGAAGACGAAACAATTTTTGGAAACACACAAGTAGCGCGCAACGAGTATTTTACACGCGCAGTACCTTATCTAAACCAGCCTGCGGTGGGTACTACGCCCTCTACCGCCACTCGGCTGGGCATTACGGCTGCTAACATGGCAACGTTAAACCACTTGTATAGCAACCCAACGCCGGTATATCCGGAAACAACACCCGATGATTTGGGCTACTTGGAGCTTTGGGCAATGCACACCAGTCCGGGTGGTAAGCGCAACCCTACTATTACCAAATTATTCAACGCTATAGAACGGCAGCACCAAATTACTGACCCTATTGGTTTAGAAAACATACTAAGAACCATTTATGCCGATATACCCGAAAGCGCCCTAACCACTACAGATAGAACTGCGCTAAATCTACAAACGCGCAAAGCAAAAACTACCGTAAGCATAAGCACCGAACAAAACTCGAGATTGATGCCCATCTATCTTAGTATGAAAAAACAAATACACCTAAGTATAGAAGTAGAGGTTACTTACCCCGGCACTAAAAGCAAAGCCAAACAAAAGGGTGTGAAAGAAGTAATGCTGTTTATGATAATACAGGCAGCCAACCTAACTACCATACCCGCCAGCAGTACCTTTTTATACATTGGCGATATGAAACGAGGCACCTTTACCCAAAACTTTACCGAAGCAGAAGAAGGTATGGCAGCCCTTTTTGTAATGCAGGAAAAAAGCACAAAAGGTGTATTAGGCAACTTTACCAAAGTGTTTAGGATAGTGATAAGTTAAGATAACTTAAACCAAATAAAGAGCCTTGCAGCCTTGCAGGGCTTTTTTGTTTTATATTTGAAGAAAAACAATAATCTTTAAAGAATGATATTTAAACAACACATAAAGAAGGGTATAGTAGTTATTATATTACTTATTACAAGCACCCAACAAAATGCACAAGTAATACCAAAGGGTAATATAATGACGGGTATTTTACTAAACGGAAATTACTCTACAACACCTTTCTCAGATAGCGTTTATACCCAAACTAATTATACATGGCACGCAGGCGCAAATTTAGGTGTAGGTGTATTTATTAAAGATAATCTGCTGTTGGTAGGAAAATTAGATTACTCTTATAGCAACACCACAAATAAAATGGTATATAATCAAAACATTTTTTCTGATAATTATACCCTGATTACTAATACCAATGCCATAACACCTGCTATATTATTATCTAAATACTTTTTTGTAACAGATAAAATTGCTTTTAGTCTGGGTGGAGGAATAAGCTCTTCTTATTCGCGAGCTGTAAGCACAACAACCTATTATAACCCGTTTAGCATACTAAATATGTTTACTACAACTTCTAAACAAAGCACGCTTGCGTTTCAGTTTAATCTGTTGGCAGGGTTTTATTACTTTATTACTAAGAGTGTAGCTCTTACAGGAAATATGGCTTTCTTTCCATTCAGCTATACCGACCCTCAAACTAAAAAAGGTGTACAAACACGTACTCTTTCTTTTAATAACGGTAACGTGTTTAATAATTATGGTATAGGGATAACATATTATTTTAGTCCAAAAAAGAATTAAACTAGCTGCTGCATAATTTTGCATTAGGCATTTGTAGCAAGCTGCTTTACAGCGTGTAAAGCCCCCCTGCTAATGAGAGGACGCCCAAACAAAATTTATTCGTATTATTGTAGTTACATTTATGGTGAATAAAGTAGCTTTAATTACAGGAATTACAGGACAAGACGGTGCTTATCTTGCCGAGCTTTTACTAAAAAAGGGATATGTTGTGCATGGGGTGAAACGCCGCAGCTCGATGTTTAATACCGACAGGATAGACCACCTTTATCAGGATTATCACGAGAAGGATGTAAAGTTTTTTTTGCATTATGGCGATTTAACCGACTCTACCAATCTTATTCGTTTGGTATGTGAAATAAAACCGGATGAGATTTATAACCTTGCCGCGCAAAGCCATGTAAAGGTTAGTTTTGAAACCCCTGAATATACTGCCAATGCCGATGCCATTGGCACACTTCGTTTACTGGAAGCCATCCGTATCGCAGGTTTGGAGAAGAAAACTCGTTTTTATCAGGCATCTACCAGCGAGATGTATGGCTTGGTGCAGGAAATTCCGCAAACAGAAAAAACACCTTTTTACCCACGCAGTCCGTATGGAGTAGCCAAGCTGTATGCTTTTTGGATAACTAAGAATTACCGCGAGTCTTATGGTATGTTTGCCTGCAATGGTATTTTGTTTAATCATGAAAGTCCTATAAGAGGAGAAACGTTTGTTACCAGAAAGATTACACGTGCTGTGGCTAAAATCAGTTTAGGGCTACAACAAAAATTCTTTATCGGTAACCTTGATTCTGAACGCGATTGGGGACATGCAAAAGATTATGTAGAAGGTATGTGGCGCATTTTGCAACACAGCGAAGCAGATGATTTTGTATTGGCTACCAACAAAAAAATATCAGTGCGCACTTTTATTGAAATGGCATTTGCAGAAACAGGTGTTGCTATGGAATGGAAAGGTAAAGGTGTTGATGAGAAAGGCAAAGATAAAAAAACAGGAAATGTTTTGGTAGAAGTTGATGCTCGTTATTTCCGTCCGGCAGAAGTTGATTTATTAATTGGAGATTATAGCAAAGCAAAACAAAAATTGGGCTGGGAGCCTAAACATACCGTGCAGGAGCTTTGCAAAGAAATGGTGGCATCTGATATAGAATTATTTAAACGGGACAAACTTTTGTCGGAACATGGGCACTCCATTCTTAATCAAGGCGAGTAGGTAAGCATGGATTTATCTTCAAAAATATATGTAGCCGGACACAAGGGTATGGTGGGTAGTGCGTTGGTAAGGAATTTGAAAGCACATGGCTTTTCAAATTTAATTTATCGCACCCGTCAGGAACTTAATCTTTGCATTCAACAGGATGTAAATAGTTTCTTTGAAGAAGAAAAACCTGAGTATGTATTCTTGGCTGCAGCTAAAGTTGGTGGCATTCAGGCAAACAATACTTATCGTGCAGATTTTATTTATGAGAATTTAATGGTGCAGAGTAATATTATTCATGCAGCATATAAAAGCAAAGTAAAGAAACTGATGTTTTTAGGGTCATCTTGCATTTACCCCAAATTGGCCCCACAACCTTTAAAGGAAGAATACCTGCTTACAGGTGAATTAGAATATACAAATGAACCTTACGCTATTGCTAAAATTGCCGGAATAAAAATGTGCGAGTCATATCATAAAGAATATGGTTGCAATTTTATATCGGTTATGCCTACTAACTTGTATGGCCCTAATGATAATTATGATTTGAATAACTCACATGTGCTTCCTGCGTTATTAAGAAAGTTTCATGAGGCGAAAGAGAATCAAGCAAGTACTGTTACGGTCTGGGGTACGGGTAATCCGCGCAGAGAATTTATGCACGCCGATGATATGGCAGATGCCTGTGTGTACCTGATGAAAAACTATGATAAAGAAAAGTTTGTAAACCTAGGTGTTGGAACAGATGTTAGTATAAAAGAACTGGCTCATTTAATTAAAGAAATTGTAGGTTATAAAGGGGAAATTGTTTTTGATGCAACTAAACCGGACGGTACACCCCGCAAACTTATGGATGTGTCTTACTTGCACAGCTTGGGCTGGACTCATAAAATAAATTTAGAACAAGGGATTAAAAGTGTGTACAACGAATTTAAAGCAAGTAAACATTTACGTGTTGTTTAATACTATTTTAAAATAAATGAATGCTCTTGTACTTGCTTTAGTGTTCGCAACCTCCTTTATAGTGGTGCTTTATGCCACACCGTCGTTAATTAAAGTAGCTATTTTAAAACGTTTGTTTGATGAACCGGGTGATAGAAAGATACATAAACGGGTAATCCCAACTATTGGGGGAATTATCATATTTGCAGCTACGCTTTTTTCTTATAGCTTGTGGTTTGAACTTGATTTTACTAAAATCAGGAATATGTTTGAATTATCTCAGGTATATCAATACATCCGAGAGTTTAAGCTGATTGTTGCCACTATGCTTATGTTATTTTTTGTCGGTATTAAAGATGATATCATTGGAACGGCCCCCATTAAAAAATTAGTTGCACATGTATTAGCTGGTTTAATTTTAGTGCTCGTTGGCAACATACGCATAACAGGCCTGCATGGTATTTTTGAAGTAAACGAAATACCTTATTGGGCAAGTGTGTTTCTTTCTTTATTTACCTATATAGTGGTTGTTAACGCATTCAATTTAATTGACGGGGTGGATGGCTTGGCGGGTGGAGTTGGTTTTATAGCCTGCATGGCATTTGGTACTTGGTTTGTATGTGCCAATGATATTATTTTAGCATCTCTTGCTTTTGCACTGGGAGGTTCTTTACTTGGCTTTTTGGTTTTTAATTTTAGTCCCGCTAAAATTTTTATGGGGGATTCTGGGTCGCTTACTATCGGATTGATAATATGTGTTCTCAGTATTAAACTGATTGAATATCCGGTAGAAAAATTAGATGGTATTTTACCTTACTTATCTAAACCTGTTTTTGTAGTGGCTGTATTAATTTATCCTTTAGCGGATACCCTGCGTATTTTTACCTTGAGGGCATTGG
>CAJCJB010000189.1 GCA_903970545.1 Candidatus Saccharimonadota bacterium
CATCACTAAATAAATTATTTGAACTCATAGCGAAAGAGTTATCATCTGATGTAAAGGTAATATACGGAGATAAAAGACCAGGAGAAATAAAAGACAGTTTTGCTTCAATTAATAAAGCTAAAAATCTATTAAGCTATAAACCATCCATAAGTTTAGAAGAAGGAATACAAAAAACCATTAGCTGGTATAAAGTACATGGATAAGGAAAATTTATTACAGACAGCGAACAACGAACATTGGGATTTAGTTATTAAACCTAAAAACAAATGGTATGATATAGATTTAATGGCTGTTTGGCGTTATAGAGATTTATTAATGTTACTTGTTCGTCGTGATTTTGTTTCAGTTTACAAGCAAACTATATTAGGACCACTTTGGTTCTTTATTCAACCTATTATTACATCATTAACCTTTACTTTAATTTTTGGAGGAATTGCTAAGATAAGCACAGATGGTATGCCTGGTATTCTGTTTTATATGGCAGGTATTACCTTATGGACATACTTTGCAGATTGTCTGAATAAAACATCCTCTACCTTCATTGCAAATGCTGGCGTATTTGGTAAAGTTTATTTCCCTCGTTTAATCATGCCTTTATCTGTATTAGTATCTAACCTTATTAAGTTAGGCATTCAAGTTGCCATATTTATTTCTATCTGGATCTATTTTTTAGCTACTTCAAATGTAATTCATCCGCAATGGCAGTATATGTGGTTATTGCCCGTATTGGTTTTTATGATGGCAGGTTTGGGTTTAGGATTTGGTATTTTAATTTCTTCTTTAACTACTAAGTACCGCGATTTAACCTTTTTAGTAGGTTTTGGTGTGCAACTCCTTATGTATGGCAGTTCTGTTATTATCCCTGTTTCCAGCATAACTAACGAAAAATTAAAAATGATGATGTTATTAAACCCATTAACCTCTATTATAGAATCATTTAAATTTATTTTTTTAGGAAGTGGCTATTATAGCGTGGCTTGGCTACTATATGGGTTAGTTTTCATGCTTTTTATAGTAGCATTGTCTGTACTTATATTTAACAAGGTAGAAAAAAGTTTTATGGATACAGTTTAGGAATGGGTAATACTGTAATAAAAGTAGAAATTTAGGAGAAAAATACCACCTTAGATAAAGCGATAATATTAGATAAAACTTACACCTATTCCCCAAGAAATCCATCATATAACAGTTAATTTACCCATTTATTATTTCCACGCAGATGAAGAGATTTACAAAGTAGTATAAGTATTAAATAATTTTTAGATTTAATAATAAATGATCAAGTTTAATGTTCCATACTTAACAGGAAACGAAAGCAAGTATATAAGTGAAGTACTCCAATCCAGACACTTATCGGGGGATGGAATTTTCACTAAAAAATGCGATTCGTTTTTTGAAAACAAATGGGTTTTTGCAAAATGTTTGCTAACCACTTCGTGCACAGATGCTTTAGAGATGGCCGCTTTGCTTTTGGAAGTAAAACCGGGAGATGAAGTAATTATGCCTTCTTATACGTTTGTATCTACATCCAATGCTTTTGCGTTGCGTGGGGCTAAAATTATATTTGCAGATTCGAGTAAAGATAACCCAAATATTGATGCTGCTTCTATTGAGGCACTAATTACACCTAGAACAAAAGCTATTGTTGTAGTACATTATGCAGGTATAGCTTGTGATATGGATATTATAATGGAAATAGCAAACAAGCATAAGCTTTTTGTTGTTGAAGATGCTGCTCAGGCTATTGATAGTTATTACAAAGGAAAACCTTTGGGCTCTATCGGACATTTGGCCGCATTTAGTTTTCATGAAACGAAAAATGTTCAGTGTGGAGAGGGAGGAATGCTGATTATTAACGATACTTCGTTTTTTAAACGTGCTGAAATTATAAGAGAAAAAGGTACCAACAGATCTGCTTTTTTTAGGGGAGAGATTGATAAATATGGCTGGGTTGATATTGGCAGTTCTTTTTTACCATCTGAAATACTGGCTGCTTTTTTATATGCTCAGTTAGAGAGTATAGAAAATACACAAAAACGGAGAAAGGAAATATGGCAGCAATATTATGATGCATTAAAACCTTTAGAGAAAAAAGGAATTCAATTGCCTTATATCCCCAATTATGCAACTAATAACGGACATATGTTTTACTTAGTTTGCAATTCTTTAGAAGAGCGTACAGGTTTAACAAAGGTGTTAAAGGATAATGAAATACATGCAGTTTTTCATTACCAGTCGCTTCATAAAAGTGTTTTTATAAAAGAGCAAAATTATCAGGTTAATGAGCTACCTTATTGCGAAAAGTATACCGACTGCCTTTTGAGGCTTCCCTTATACTATGAATTGAGTAATGAGCAGATTAATTTTGTTAGTGAACAAATTATAAACTTCTGTAACTAAGTAATAAAAGAAAATTGAGTACGGTAATAAAAGTAGAAAATTTGGGCAAGCAATACCGTTTGGGGCAGGTTGGTACCGGTACTATTGCTACTGATGTAAACCGCTGGTGGCACAAAGTGCGTGGTAAAGAAGACCCGTACTTAAAGATTGGAGAAGTTAACGACCGGACCAAAAAAGGTGAAACTGATTTAGTTTGGGCTTTGAAAGATATAAATTTTGAAGTAAAACAGGGTGAGGTATTAGGTATAATTGGTAAAAACGGCGCAGGTAAATCTACCTTGTTGAAAATACTGTCTCGTGTAACGGCACCAACCATAGGCGATATTAAAGTAAAAGGGCGTATAGCTTCTTTATTAGAAGTAGGTACAGGCTTTCATCCTGAATTGAGTGGAAGGGACAACATTTTTTTAAACGGAGCCATATTGGGTATGACCAAGGATGAAATTAAAAGTAAGTTTGATGAAATAGTTGCTTTTAGTGGGGTAGAGCGTTATATAGATACCCCTGTGAAACGATACAGCAGCGGTATGTATGTGCGTTTGGCATTTGCCGTAGCAGCCCATTTAGACCCTGAAATTTTAATTGTTGATGAAGTATTGGCTGTTGGTGATGCAGAATTTCAAAAAAAATGTTTAGGCAAAATGAAGGATGTTAGCGGGCAGGGCAGAACCGTTTTATTTGTTAGTCATAACATGGTCGCTGTCAAAGAGCTTTGTAGTATTGCGTTTTTTTTGAAAAATGGTTGTATTGGTGGTATAGG
This sequence comes from Candidatus Saccharimonadota bacterium, assembly GCA_903970545.1. Taxonomy (GTDB): domain Bacteria; phylum Bacteroidota; class Bacteroidia; order B-17B0; family Aurantibacillaceae; genus PALSA-968. The sequence goes on from CAJCJB010000189.1 coordinate 3,161, forward strand.
AAAAACAAATGAGATAATAAATAATTATTTAAGTAATTCATTTACTAATGTCATTGAGAGAGTGTGGGATATTGATAATGCACCAGGAACGGAAAATATAAAACTGACTAAGGCTAAAATGATTCCTAATGTCGAAAATGTAACAGATATAGTAACAATTAATACTCCATTATTATTTGAGTTTGAATTTATTAATTATTTAGATGAATTAGCAATAACTATTGCAATAGATTTATCTTCATTAAGCGGTATAGATGTATTTACTTCTGCACCAACTACCGTAAAAAAATTAATGAGAGGTATATATGTTACTACTTGCTCAATCCCGGGCGAATTGCTTAATGATGGAGGTTATTCTGTTTCAATACAAATTATTAAAGATGGTATTGAAATGATTCATAGGGAAACAGATGCGCTTGTGTTTGAAATAAATGACACAATAAGACCATCTGGTTATACAGGAAAGTGGCCGGGAACAGTTCGACCAAGACTTAACTGGACAATGAACTTATTAGATAGGAGGGTATAAAATTTAAATAATCTATGATAAAAAAAACTATAAAGTATATTTTTAGAAAATTAGGTTTTAGTATAGTTCGATTACCAAAAGGATTAAATAAAGAGGTTTTTATAGAGAAATCTGAAGTTCAGGAAAAATATAATGATTGTAAATCAGAATATTTTATTGAAGACGAAGCATTAGTAGAGGTTAATAAAATACGCCCTTTTACAATGCAGAATGACGAAAGATTAACAATTCTTTATCAGCAAGCAGTATATTGTGAAAAAAATGGAATTTCCGGGGATTTTGTGGAATGTGGAGTTTGGAAAGGTGGAGCAGTTGGCTTAATGGCACTTGCGAATTTAAACTATGGAAAAAAGCGGAGAAATTTGCGCTTGTTTGATTCCTTTCAGGATCTTTGTGAACCTGATGAAAAAAAGGATGGTAGCAGATTAATAAATGAAGCAAAGTTGTGGGGTGGTTCTAAGGCCAAGGTTAGTGGGAATCTAAAACCAGTAATTGGTTTTTATGACACTATGGGAGGGTATGGAACTTTAGAAGGCAATAAAAGATTGATAGAAAACACTATTGGGTACGATTCAAATTATATTCATTATCACGTAGGATGGTTTCAGGAAACACTTCCTAAAGCTGTTTCCGAAATAAGTGAGATAGCTATTCTAAGATTAGATGGAGATCTTTATGAATCAATTAAAGTATGTCTTGATTATCTTTATCCTAAAGTGGTAAGTGGTGGCTTTATTATTATTGATGACTATTTATATTATAAAGGCTGCACTGATGCAGTAGATGAGTTTTTAAAAAGGAATAATATTAGAGCTTATCTTCATCATGCGGATTATGCATCTAAATATCATACTTATTGGATAAAGCCATAATTTAGTATCATCCATTATGAAAAATAAAATCTCTTTTTTTCTTATGACTCAAAAAGGTTATGATGTTCTTAAAGCCTTTATTGATAATTTTAATCCGAGTCATATAGATTTTGTTATTGGCTCTAAAGATGAAAAAGTAAATAATGATTATTATGAAGAAATTAAAGGTTTATGTGAAAAGAACAACATAAATTTTATTGATAAAAAATCTGAAACTAAGATTAATTCTTCATATTCTATTACGGTGTCTTGGAAGTGGTTAATACAAGATTTAGAAAAAGTCATAATTATTCATGATTCAATTTTACCTAAATATCGTGGATTTTCGCCATTGGTATCTGCACTAATAAATGGTGAGGAGGAAATAGGCGTTACTGCTATTTTGGGTAATAATGAATTTGATAAGGGGGATGTTATCGCTCAAAAAACAACTAAAATAAAATACCCAATTAAAATAAAAGACGCAATTGATATCATTTCAAAAATATATATTGAAATAGTTATTGAACTTTCAAGGAGAATAATAAATAACGAAACTTTAGAAGGTCAAACTCAGGATGAAACAAAAGCTACTTATAGCCTTTGGAGGGATGAAGATGATTATAAAATTGACTGGAATAAGGATTCTTTATATATAAAACGTTTTGTTGATGCTGTCTCTAACCCTTATTTAGGGGCTTTTTGTTATTTAAATAATCGTTCCATAAGGGTTTTTGATGTTGAGATAGAAGATGATCTAATAATTGAGAATCGAGTGCCGGGAAAAGTTTTATTTAATAGATTTGGTTATCCTACTGTAGTATGCGGTCAGGGGCTTGTTCGTATTACTAATGCAAGGTATGAGAATGAAAAGGCAAGCATAATTCCCTTACAGAAATTTAGATCTAGATTTAACTAATAATACAAAGTTATCACTTGATAAATGATATTTATTTAGAATAAAAATTAGTTTTTGATATATCCTTGAGAGCAATCCATTTCTTACCTGATTCTCCTTATGCTAATTGGTATGCCACTAATTGTAATAATAGTGGGAGTAATGCTGTTAACGAGTTTTATTGCATTTGGGAAACCTCAACATATATTGATAGAAACTTAATTAAAGTTATTGGCTCAAGTTCTTATGAATTAGAAAAAATAGTAACTGAACTTAATAAACAAACTACTAAGGCAAATTTATATATTAATTATTTGGAATCTACCCAAGCTCAAATAATTAATAAAATTAATAATGATACAATAAAAATAGTTTGGTTGATTTGGAGCGATGATCTTTATGGCTTACCAAAATTAGGTTTCAAAAAGTATGATACTTATTCTTTAAGTTTTCTGAAAAGAAGAGAAAGCATTACATTAAAGCAGAAACTTGGCTTAAAGCAGAAACTTGGCAGATTAAAAATGATATATTGGGATGGTATTGATTTAAATGAAAGCCAAAATCAAATTTACAAAACTATAAAACGTATTAATTATTGTGCTACCCGGTTTAGTGAAGAAGCTGAAATCATCAAGAAGAAATTAAATCCAAAAATCAAATGGATTCCTTTCTCATACATAAGTGCTACTAATGATTTAGATGTTAGTAGTAGCTTGGAGATAAAAAAAGAATATGTCCAAGTCGGGAATTCTGGAGATCCTAGAAATAATCAATACGAGGTAATTCTTAAACTGTATAAGCTAGGTGTTAAAGATCAAATTTTACTGCCGCTTTCTTATGGAGATATTGAATATACGGAGCAACTAATAAAGGACATTACTAAATACATAAAACCAAGACAATTCCTTATTTTAAGGAATTTGATGGAAAAGAAAGCATATTATGAATTGTTAAAGAAAGTGAAGATTGCAATTTTCCCCCACAATATACAGCAGGCTTTTGGTAATATTATTGCTCTTATTGCTTTTGGAGCAAAGGTTTTTCTTAAAAAGAAAAACCCAATATATAAGCAACTTAAAGTATGGGATATTGTTGTTTTTTCTATAGAAGATGATTTGACCTTAAAAAATGTATCGACAAGCCTTGATTATGAAACAATGAAACTAAACCAACAAATTATTTTTGAATTCTTATCTCAGGAAAAGGTGCTTGAATATTATAAAAATTTGCTTGAGATATAGTTATACTTGTGATAACACAATCGAAAAATTGTGTGAACTAAACTATAGATTGTGATAACAGTATTTTCTATTGTGATAACTAAACCGGCAATTGCGATGACACAACTCCAATATTGTGTACACTAAACTGTAAATTGTGATGGCAGAATTATCAATTGTGTGGTCAGAATTTCTTATTGTGATGACACTATTTCCTGAATTCTAACACTTTTAAGCAAAAAAACTGTTTTCTATTAAAATGCCATACTTTAAAGCATAATATATTAGTTAATTTCTTTTTTTGAAAACCGTGCTAATTATATGTGCTAACAATCTGCAAAAAGCACCAAGGTTTTTGATGGAAGTTGGAGCGTTAAAAAGAGATTATCATATAATAGCGGCAGGTTATAATAGTAAAACAAACTTGGATTATGATTTTGTTAACATAGATATACATGAAAAAAGAAAAGAATTAACTATCAATTTCCATCTTGGTTACCCTATTCTGCTTAAAAAAGTATTTTCTGCTTTGATTCATATTATTTATTTCAATTATTTCTATAAACTAAAGAATCAAGAGAAAATAAACGAGCGTTCAGAGTTTAATTTATTGAAAAAATTATCTTTTGATTTGGTAATTGTACATCATATCTGGCAACTTGCTTTAGCTGTTAAACTGGCTAGATATAAAAAAGTAAGACTAATTTTTAATGCGCATGAGTATTATCCTTTAGAGTTTGATGATGATGCCAACTGGATGAATACTTTTCATTATAAATATACTGAATTGTGCAAAAAATACTTACCAAAGGTTGACCTATGTTTTTGTGTAGGTGGCATTATAGCAGAGAAATATAAACAAGAGTTTAATTTAGAAAGTAAAATAATTTCAAATACCAAACCTTATTATACTTTAAAACCACAGGAGCTTAAAGAGGGGGAGAAAGTTAAGATTATTCATCATGGAGCAATAATTGCATCCAGAAAAATAGAATTGATGATTGATATGATGGATTATCTGGGGGATAATTATCACCTAACTTTAATCTTAATTCCAAGTGGCGATTTAGATTATTTTGAAAACATTCAAAATAAAGCATTTCAGCACCCTAGGGTATCTGTGATAGATGCTGTATCTGTGTCGGAAATTCCGTTGGTATTGAATAGGTTTGATATTGGTCTTTTTATTTTACCACCTACAAACTATAATTATAGAAATGCTTTACCTAATAAGTTTTTTGAATTTATACAAGCCCGTTTGGCGATAGCCATATCACCTTCGCCCGAGATGGCTGAATTAGTAAATAAATATGATTTAGGTATAGTTGCCAATGATTTTAGCGCGAAAGCCATGGCAGAAAAAATAAATGAATTAAGTTTAGAAAAAATAATGTATTACAAAAACCAATCACACATATACGCTAAAGAATTCAGCGATGAAAACACACAACAATTAATTAAATTATCAGTGCAAAAACTGATATAACAAGTTTATGTGCGGAATAGCTGGCATATTAAAATTTAATAATGGTTCTGTAAGCAGGCAAGAACTGCAACAAATGACAGATGTTATTATACACCGTGGACCGGATGGAGAAGGGCATTGGATAAATAGTGAAGGTAATATTGGTTTTGGACACAGACGTTTATCTATTATAGATTTAAGTGATAATGCCAAACAACCTATGCATTATGCCAAGGGGCGTTATACTATTACTTTTAACGGAGAAATATATAATTATATTGAACTTAAAGAAGATCTTATAAAAAAAGGATATCAATTTATTTCAGATAGTGATACAGAAGTTCTACTGGCTTTATACGATTTAAAAAAGGAAAAGTGCCTACAGGATTTGGATGGTATGTTTGCTTTTGCCATTTGGGATAAAAAACAGCAAATTCTTTTTTGTGCAAGAGACCGATTTGGAGAAAAACCTTTTCATTATTATTATGACGAAAAGCAATTTGTATTTGCTTCAGAAATTAAACAATTTTGGGCAGAAGGTATTGATAAACGAGTTAATTCTGAAAGATTATTACGTTTTGTGAAATTTGGAATTATTGAAGAACCTGATAATGTAACCGAAACCTTTTATAAAAATATTAAAAGACTTGATGCGGCCCATTATTTAACTATTAATGCTAAGAATCAATTAAAAATAAGTCGTTATTGGGATATTGATTTAAATGCGTTGCCATATACCGGAACGATAGAACAGGCAGCAGAGCGATTTCTAGAATTGTTTACCAAATCTATTCGTTTACGTTTGCGCTCGGATGTTCCTGTTGGTTCCAGTTTATCGGGTGGATTAGATTCTTCGAGTATTGTTATGCTTATTGATGCTTTAAAAGGAAAAGAGCTAAAGCAGAATACATTTTCTGCAAGATTTAAGAATTTTGCCAAAGATGAGGGTGTGCATATAGAGGCAGTAATAAAAGCCTGTAAGAATGTGGAGGTGCATTATACCTGGCCTGACCAGGAATATTTTGAAACTGTATTTGATAAAGTTACTTATCATCAGGATGAACCATATGGTTCTGCCAGTATTGTGGCGCAATATGCAGTTATGGAATTAGCGAGAAAGAATAATGTAACTGTATTGCTGGATGGGCAAGGTGCCGATGAAGAACTGGCAGGGTATATACCTTATTATCATACGTATCTTGATCAGTTATTTTATTCCAATACTTCCTTATATAAAAAGGAGCATAGTGCTTATATCAAATTTCATGAACAGGCAATACCTTATCATTCTATAGCAAATACTGAAACCTTGCGTATGAAACTGGGACGATATAAACGCCAACTTCTAAAACAGGAGATGCCCTACAAGAACCAATTGAATACTAAGTTAAAGAACAGTACTACCAAAACAGGGTTGAAAGAATTGTTGCGCTATGCCGACCGTAATTCTATGGCGCATTCAAGAGAAGTAAGATTACCTTTTTTAAGTCATAAATTGGTTGAATTTATTTTTTCATTGCCTGACTCTTATAAACTAAATGATGGATGGACTAAGTTTGTATTAAGAAAAGCAATGGATACGACCTTACCAAAATCTATCTGTTGGAGAGTTGATAAAATTGGTTACGAGCCACCTCAAAAAAATTGGGTACAAGCTGAAAAGTTTAAAATAGCTATTAATAAAGCAGTTAAACAATTAGATGTAAAGAGAGATTCAATAGAAAACTCAAACAGTTTGTTTAATCAGGAATGGAGGCTTTTGATGGCTTCGAAATACCTTTAGATGAAGTTATTGTATCTTTTTTTTGGCGATGATTTTAGTAAGACGGATGGTGTTACTAACAAACTTTTTTCAAAAATAGAAGCCCTTAACCAATACACAGAATATTGTCATTTAGTTTCTTTTTCAGATAAAGTAAAAGAACTTACCCAACTCAATAAAACAACATTTATTTACCCTATACAAAAAATACATAAAGAAAAATATTTTCATACTTATAAAGGACGTAAAGAACTGTTTGATAGCGTAATTAAATTTTTGGAACAGCATTCCTATAAGTATGATAAAATAATGATGCGTTACCCTTTAGCAGATTTGCATTCCAATCGTTTATTTGAAAAATATAAAATTGCAGTAGAGCATAATACTATTGAAGAAAGTGAAATGAAGGTAGATGTTGCCAAAATATATGGAGGTATTCCTTTTTCTTTTAAACCCGGTTATTTTTTATATGTATTAGATCGGGTTGTATTACCAATATATTTCGAGAAAAAATATGCAAAAAAGGTATTAAAAAATATACCATTAGGAATTTGTGTAACAAAAGAAATTGCTGATTATGAAAGAAGCAGGTACTCAAAATATAATACAGGGGTTATTACCAATGGTATTGATACATCTAAAATTAAATTAAGAAACAAATGCAAAACTGATTCGATAATAAAAGGTTTTTTGTTGGTAGGATATAGTGCACCATGGCATGGTATTGATAGGATTATTAAAGGGATGCAACTATACCATAAACCTCAAGATTTTGAAATTCATTTAATTGGAGAAATTGATACTGAATGTAAACAGTTAGTTGAAAAGAATAAATTAAGTAATATCATTATTCATAATAAAAAAACACTACATGAAATAGAGGCATTAACTGAAAATTATGACTTTGCCTTTGGCTCATTAGCTATATATACAAAAGGTCTAAAGGAAGCTACTCCTTTAAAAGTAAGAGAGGGTTTGGCTAGAGGCTTCCCTATAGTGAATGCATATTATGATACGGATATAGAATCAAATATTGAACTAAAAAAATATTGCCTAGCTTTTTCTAACGATAACTCTCCTATAGATTTTAATCAAATAAAAGA
>CAJCJB010000190.1 GCA_903970545.1 Candidatus Saccharimonadota bacterium
AATAAAGAGACACAAACAAAAGGTTTACTCCTGTATTTATATTTTGGTAAGGGATAGGACGCTTACTGAAGATTTCTTTCAGGATACTTTTATAAAGGTAATTCAGTGTCTTAAAGGCGGAAACTATTACGAGGACGGTAAGTTTAGCTCTTGGGTTGTTAGAATAGCCCATAATTTGGTAATTGATCATTTCCGCAAGAAGAAAAAAATGCGGATGATACCTAACGTTACAAACGAAGATGGAGAGGAAGTTGATATTTTTTCTATTCTAAAGATTGAAAGTGAAGATAGAAGCCCTGAAGAGAAAGTATATATTAAAAAAACCATGCGTTCGTTAATAACTAAGCTTCCTTACGAGCAGAAAGAAACCCTTATTATGCGTACGTATTATGATATGAGTTTTAAGGAAATTGCCGAAATAACTAACGTTAGTTTAAATACGGCATTAGGACGTATGCGGTATGCCCTTATCAATCTAAAAAAGATAATGGAAGAGCAGGAAATAGAAATTGCTCTTTAGTTCTTAACCAGTTATAGGAAAAAGGATTAATATTGTTATCCTTTTTTAATTATGACTGAAAACCTGCTTCATTTTATTTGGCAATACAAGCTGCTAAAACCGATAAGTTATTATACAACCCAAAACAACAGCTTAGAAATTATCAAGTGCGGAGCGCATAATAAAGATGCAGGACCTGATTTTACCAATGTGCGCATAAAGATAGATGACACCGAATGGGCGGGTACGGTGGAGATTCATAAAAAATCATCTGATTGGTATTTACATCGCCATGAAACTAACAAAGCTTATGATAACGTAATACTGCATGTGGTATATGAGCATGATAAAGATATTTATAATTCTAAACAGCAGCTTATACCTTGTTTGGAGTTAAAACATATTTTAATTGATGATGTAATAAGCAAGTATGAAAACCTATATCAAAGCAAGCAACAAATACCTTGTGGCAGCTTGTTTAATGAAGTAGCTGCTATTACCCAAGAGTCTTGTTTAGAAAGAATGTTGTTTGAACGTTTGGAAGCTAAAACCGATTTTATAAAGGAGCTTTATCACTTTACAAAGAGCAATTGGGAAGAAACTTTTTATCTGCTACTCTTCAAAAACTTTGGCTTTCATACCAACAGCGATGCCTTTTTGCAGATAGCTAAAACTATTCCGTTAACTGTTTTATTAAAACACGCTAACTCTACAACACAAGTAGAAGCTTTATTGTTTGGACAAAGCGGCTTATTAAATGCAACCCTAAAAGATAAATATGGAAAGGGTTTACTAAAGGAGTACGAGTACTTAAAGCATAAATACAGTTTAACTCCTATAGCTCATAATTTAAAATTCCTTAGACTTCGCCCGCAAAACTTTCCTACCATACGCATAGTCCAGTTGGCAAATTTTATTTCCAAGTATCAGCATACCTTTTCAAAAATAATAGAAAGCAATTCGGTAAAGGATGTAAAGAAGTTGTTTGCTATTTCCGTTTCAGATTACTGGAAATGTCATTATGTATTTGATGAGGAGAGCATCTCTAAAGAAAAACACTTAGGTAATTTATCCGTAGAAAATATTATTATTAATACGGTTTGTCCACTTTTATTCTTTTACGGAAAGGAAAAGCAAGATGAAAGCATTATTGAGAAAGCCGTTAAATGGTATGATGAATTAAAACCTGAAAGGAACAAGTTTATAAAACTGTTTGAAGAACTAAAGTTTAAACCCAAACATGCAGGACATTCTCAGGCGCTGTTGCAGCTGTATGCCAATTACTGTAGCCCTAAAAAATGTTTAGCCTGTAATATAGGGGTGAGTATTTTAAGTAAAAATAATCGCAGAAACCTTTCATAAATTATCTTTGCAGCATGTGCGCCAAGAAATCTCGCAAGAAGCTTAAGTCTGTATTTTATCTATTAATACTTGGGGTATTATTGTTTGCAGGTTATAGCGCTTACATTGCTTTTTTAAAACCCAGTATATATTTAGACGGGAAGAAGTATAAGTTTATTTACGTTCCTACCAAGTTTACCTATGATGAACTGATTGGCATGTTGGAGGAAGAAAACATTATCCAGGATCAGAAAACCTTTGAATGGTTAGCCAAAGCCTATGATTTGAAGAATACCTTTAAACCCGGCAGGTACAGGGTTGTTGCAGGTATGACTAATCGCCAGCTAATTAATTGTATTAAGAATGGTAAGCAGGAAAAGGTAAAGATTACGTTTAATTCATCAGACCATACTAATGATGATATCATTAAAAAGGTAGCTGATAAGCTTGAAATTACTGAAGAAGAATTGCAGGCATTTTTTGCAACGGAAACACTCCTCAGACAGAAATATAATTTTACGAATGAGAACCTTCGTTGCTTTTTTATTCCTGAAACATATGAACTTAATTGGAATACTTCCCTGCCTGAGTTTATGAAATTAGTAGAAGATAACTATACAGGCTTTTGGACAAATGCTCGTAAACAAAAGGCTAAATGGGCTAATCTTTCTGAAACAGATGTGATTATTTTAGCTTCTATTGTGCAGTCTGAGTCTGCTATTGATGATGAACAACAACAGATAGCAGGAGTTTATTTAAACCGTATCAATAAAAATATGCCCTTGCAGGCAGATCCTACCTTAATATATGTTGTAGGAGATTTCTCTATACAGCGCGTTCGCAGCAGAGATAAGGATATTGATTCACCATACAATACATATAGAAATAAAGGGCTTCCACCGGGACCGATTTGTTTGCCTTATCCTCAATCTATTGATGCTGTACTGAACTATAACAAACATAATTTTTTGTACTTCTGTGCAAAGCCCAATCTTAATGGGTATTCAGATTATTCAGAAACCTACGAACAACATCAGAAATACGCCAATGCCTATCAAAAGGAAATGGACAAGCGGGGCATCAGGAGATAAAATTCGTTGTTATCATTACGAGCGAAGCGCGGCAATCTCCATAACAGATAGCGATTGCTTCGTCGTTCCTTCTCGCAATGACACAAACAAAAAATCCCAAGTGTTTGCCCTTAATTACGCAAGCTGAAGAGTTTCAAATAAAGAAATCCATAAAAGAAAAAATGCAAGCTTTGAGTGAAAGAAAGCTTCTTAAAGAGCCTGGAAAACTGTTTAATGATACCTAACTGGAAAGAAATTGATGGTTATTATTATAAATTTTTTATCACAAATTACTTTAAAAAATCATCTGAAGAACTTATTATTGAATATAACAAACGAGGAAATTCAGAAAGAAAATTTTCATTTATGAAAAATGATTTTGGCTGGAGGCTACCACCATTTATGCATATGAATGAAAATACTGTATTCATGATTGCTTCTGCTTTAGCTAATAATGTTTTTCGTGGGATGGTTGTGCTATTTAGAAAATAACTACCTGAATTAAAACTTAACGCCAGATTACCTAAATTTCAATTTATTTTTATTGATGTTGCTTGTGCACATATAGACAAAACATTTGTCTTTTATAACACATTTTACCCTTAACGAAACCTTAAACTTGCATAATTAAGGGTGTTTGCTTGGGATTTTCTATAGAACTTAATCTTATATTTATGCTTCAGCTGCCGGAGTTGCTTCTTCAGAAGCCGCTTCAGGTGTTGTTGCTGCTTCAGCAATAGGAGGAGCTACTTTAGCTGCAACCTTAGCTGCTTTTGCTTCTTTAGCTGCTTTTTCAACTTCTAAACGTTTAGTTTCAGCCGATTTTTTACCGGTAGATAAATTATCTTTCTTATTGTTAATCTTGTTTTCTTTCTCCTGTAACCAAGCAGCAAATTTCTTCTCTACCTGCTCTTCGGTTAAAGCACCTTTTTTTACGCCATCTAAAAGATGTTTTTTAATTAAAACACCTTTGTAAGACAATATTGCCTTGCAGGTATTAGTTGGTACCGCGCCATCCTGAAGCCACTTTAAAGTGCTGTCAAAGTTAATGTCTACGGTTGCAGGGTTAGTGTTAGGGTTATAAACGCCCAACTTTTCAATAAAAGCACCATCTCGTGGAGCTCTGCTGTCTGCAACAACCAAGTGAAAAAACACCCTGTCTTTTTTACCGTGTCGTTGTAGTCTGATTTTTACTGCCATTTTTTTGTTTTATATGTTTTTAAAATTTAAAGGACGGCGAAGATACAACCTTTTTCTTATAAAACAATAGACCCATCCAGATTTACGAGAAATAAAAAAGCCTCACATCTCTGCAAGGCTTCCTTATTATTAATTAATACTACTTATTTTATAGTACAAGTTTTAGTATTAGTATTTGTATAGGTATAAGTATAGTGCTGCCCAAAATTAACACCAAATACAGTACCGGTAGAATCTGCAGTTATGGTTTGAGTATCCGTGTTGGTACCTGGTTGGCAATTTAAGTTAGCCGCTTCTTTTGTAGATTTAGAAGTATAAGAAATAACATCACTTGATGCAGGTTGAGCTGTATAACCCGGTTGAGTACTTGTAGAAGTAGTTGAGCAAGTACAAGTATGGGTTTTTTTACAGCTTGTAAACATAAGCATAGTAGTAGCAACTATACCTATTGCTAAGGTTTTTATAGTAATTGTTTTCATGTTTTTTTAGTTTTTTAAGGTTATTTTAATAAATTATTTTAAAGTGCAAGTTCTTGTAGTAGTAGTTGTATAAATGGTGTTTCCGTATGTATTTGTATTAACATCAGAAGAACTTTGACAAAGAATTTCAGCATCTTTTTTGCTGAATTTTGTTAAAGTTTGAACATCACTATCTGGATTACCAGTAGTTGAGGTACCACCACCTACGGTTGTAGAAGTTGTATTACAGGTACAAGTACGGTCTTTTTTACAGCTTGTAAATAAAAGC
>CAJCJB010000191.1 GCA_903970545.1 Candidatus Saccharimonadota bacterium
GGGGGTAGTAAAACCAGTTTAGCATGTTTATTTTCTACATACATCTTAAAGTTTTTGATAAAGGAAATTACTTCTGGTTTTATTTTTTCATCACGTACAATCTTTATTGGGCTAAATTGTTGGTTAGGCAGCATCCAGTGAATATAAGTATCTCCGTATTCATTAAAGGAGGTTTTATCATAAATATTTATTCCATTTGTTTTTTTTTCTTTTTGGAATAATTCAAAAAAGCGATTTTTAATTTTCTTAGCAGAATATGGTATTATATATTTCACTAAATATATCCATTGCATAGCTTCAATTGATTTTTGTTCCTGAGGATCAACATCAAAAAGTAAAGAAACCAATTCCATCTCCCCATAAAAATTATCAGTATAAAAGTTTTCATACTCAGGAATTAATACAACTATATCACCCTTATGAATAAATGGTTTGATGTTGTTAATCATAAACTCTAAACCTAGCCCCCCGTGCAAGGCCGTATTAATAGCAGGCATTTTTAAACTATCAGAAATTATCTTGCAATCCAATCCAAAACTTACATTAGAACCTCCTGCAAAGATTATTTTTGGCGAATTTACTTTTTGCAGCATTTTATGCTTGGCTGTTATTGAAGCAAGTACATTTTTTTGAGATGCCTCATCACGGATAAAAAACAAAGAAACAATTAGTACTAATATTATAAGTACAAAAAACAGAAGTGTTCTATATATAAAATACTTTATCAAAATTGAAAATAAATAAAAGATTGATTCAGTTTAAAAAAAGATAAGCAGGTTATAACCATTGTCAGGTAAACACTCCACCTTATATATACAGGTATTTTCTGTGATTGAAATATTGAAATATTTTGTCTTCTTACCCACTCAATAATAAATAAAATAAAGATGAAAGGAAGAGTAATTGCCATTCCATGTTGAACAGGATAAAGAAATAAAGATTTTGAAAATAAGATTTTTATGTAGCTAAATGCTTGCGATATATTTTCTGAACGAAAAAATATCCAGGTCAATGTAATCAAGCAAAAAGTAAACATCATTTGAATTCCTCCTATGAACGAAGATGATGTTTTTGCCCTATCAGATGAAGACATCCCTTTTTTATTTCTTTCAATAAGCATAGTTGGAATGATAAATATTCCGTTTAATAGTCCCCAAATAACAAAAGTCCAGTTTGCACCATGCCAAAAGCCACTTAGTAAAAAAACAATTAATATATTTAAAATAGTTCTTTTCAATGTTCCTCTGCTTCCGCCTAAGGGTATGTAAACATAATCTCTAAACCAAGTAGAAAGCGATATATGCCAGTTGCGCCAGAATTCGGAAACGCTTTTAGAGAAGTAGGGGTAAGAGAAATTCTTCATCAAAGAAAACCCCAATAAATGTGCTGTTCCTATAGCAATGTTTGAGTAGCCTGAAAAATCGCAATAAATTTGAATGGCAAAGTAAACGGCACCAAGCAATAAGGTGCTTCCCGGAAGTGATAAGTAATTTGAAAATATATCATCTACATAAACGGATAAAGTATCGGCAATTACAATTTTCTTAAATAATCCCCATAAAATTTGCTGCATACCAAGTTTTGCTTCTTCATAATTAAACTTACGTTGATTCTTAAATTGAGGGAGCATGTTAATAGCCCGTTCAACAGGACCAGCAACTAACTGAGGAAAGAAACTTATAAAGGAGGCAAAAAGTATAAAATCTTTTGTGGGCTTTAATTTTTTAAGATAAACATCAGTAGTATAACTTAACGATTGGAAAGTATAAAAACTGATACCTACCGGCAGAATAATTTTTAAAGGAACAATAGGTATATGATAACCTACTCGTTCAAAAGCAGTAATAAAATTATCTATGAAGAAATTGAAATACTTGAAAAATCCAAGAAGACCAAAATTTACCAGATAGCTTAATCCGAATACTAATTTTCTTTTTCTTACACTTTCAATTTTATCGAGTTGTACTCCTACCCAATAATCTAATGTGGTGCTAAAAGCAATAAGTAATAAAAAGCGCCAATCCCACCAACCATAAAAGATATAACTTACGATTAAAAGAAAGGCGTTTTGCAGTTTTACTTGTCGGTTAAATACAAACCAATAAAGGAGGAAAACAATTGGCAAAAATATAGCAAACTCGAAAGAATTAAATAACATAATTTAAGCATCAACTCTGCATACATAGCATGCATTCCAACTGTTTTTGGATAATGGTTTCCTAGTTAACCACTCTTCTGTATGAATAATATTCAAATTATTTTTTTCTAACATGCTCTTTAGTTCTTCTGTAAACAAATAGCGCATTTTATGTGTTTCATGTAGTATTGTTTCTTTATTAGTTTTTTTATTTTTAATAAGTATGTCAAAGTTAACCTTTACTATATTTTTGTCTGGAAGCATTTCAGGGATTGATTTCCTGTTGACCAAAATGGTTTTGTTTTCAATTTTTTTAACCCTTGAAATAGGTTTGTCATTCAATACTGCCGGTCCGTGCCAGCAATCAAAGATAAATAACCCGTTCTTTTTTAAATTACCTGTAGCAGTTTGTATTGCTTTTATTAAATCAGCATCTGTTTCCATATAACTCATCACATGAAATAGAGAAATAACGACATCAAACTTTTTATCACCTACAAACGAACGTATATCCCCTTCATAAAAGGAAAGCCTCTCAGCTATTGATTTTCGCAAGTTTTTTTTTCTTTCTCCAGCTTTACCAAGCATAGTTTTACTTTGGTCTATGCCTGTTACTTTATAACCGATATTTGCCAAAAGACCGGCATGTATCCCTGTTCCGCTACCCAATTCCAAAATAGATTCAGCGTTTTTAGAATATGAACTTATAAGTGAATTTATATACTCGGTTTCAGCAACATAATCTTTATCCTGATAAAGCAAATCGTAATAATTGCTATAAGCATCAAATACTTTCGTTTCCATTTAGTTTAAAATTTCTTTTAAAGTTTTGGCAACTTCCTGTATTTGGTTTTCAGTTAAAGCTAATCCGCTGGGAAGATAGAAGCCATATTTGCTTATTTTCTCAGCATTAGGATATTCTTCTCCAATAAATAAGTTCATCTTTTTAAATACCGGTTGTAAATGTAAAGGGTAAAAAAACGGACGAGTGCCGATTTGTTTCTCTGCTAATTTTTTCATCAGTATTTCTGCCGTTTCATTTATTTTTTTTGAAACAACTCCAAATACCCAGTATATATTTTCAGCATAAGATGTCTTTTCTACAGGAATAGAAATACCTTTCTCATTTTTAAGAAGAGAAGTATAAAGTTTACCCATCTTTCTTTTCATTCCAATAAACTCATCCCAACGCTCTAACTGAGCTACACCAATAGCTGCCTGTAGGTTAGTCATGCGCATATTCCAGCCCAATTCTTCATGCACAAATCTTTTTTCAGGTAAGAAACATAAATTACGAAGAGACTTGCATCTTTCAGCTAAGGTTTTATCAGCAGTAAGAACCATTCCACCTTCGCCTGTTGTAATTAATTTATTAGGGTAAAAGCTAAATACACTTATATCTCCAAAGCTTCCACAGGGTTTGCCTTTGTACGTTTGCCCGTGAGCTTCGGCAGCATCTTCAATAATTTTCAGGTTATGTTTTTTTGCTATAGTTATTATAGCATCCATATCTACAGGCAACCCGTATATATGAACAACCATAATGGCTTTTGTTTTGGGTGTAATTCTTGCTTCAATTTGATTTACATCCATATTCCACGTATGTAAATCATTATCTACTAAAACAGGTATAGCTCCCATTTTTACAATTGCAGAGGCACAAGATATAATTGTAAAGGCGGGCATTATTACTTCATCACCTTTGGTAATTCCTAAAGCTTCAACAGCAATTTCTAAAGCTGCTGTACCGTTACAGACAGCAACGCCATAAGTTCGATTGTTTTTTGCAGAGAACTGCTCTTCTAATTTTTTTATAAAAGGTCCTTCTGAACTAATCCAGCCTGTATCAATACATTCATTTAAATATTTCTTTTCATTGCCATTTAATAATGGCTCATTAACAGGAATCATTTTTTACTTAATTTTATTTTGCGGTAAATCTTGTTTTATCCTCATCTCCTTTATAGGGACCCTGTTTTACTTCAATCATTTCTATGTCTTCCATAACTTCAAAGCCATGCCCACCAGAAGCAAGAAGAATTATATCGCCACTTTCAATGATGGTGCTTTGTAAGTATACCTGATTGTTATCGTAAAAATTGACCTTTAATCTCCCCTTTTTTATTAGCAGCACTTCCTGCGTATAAATAACGTTTCTTTCAACAGGGTTATGATAGTGCGGTTCAATAATTTTACCTGTTGGATGATTCATATAGGCTAATTGCTGCGAGAATTCATTGGGAGTAAAAAAATGAATTCCCTTTTCATTAAACTTATGACTTATGATAATAGCTAGAATTTGTTCTTTGTCTTTTATGTACTCTATATGCTGCATAATACTATTTATTCCAAATGCCGGTTGCTTTATGATTAATTATTTTTAAATATTGAATTGGCATTAAAATAATATCAGGTAATAACGAGATACAGGAAGCTGCAATTATTGCAGAAACTCCCCAGTTGGTATATCTAGCTAAAAATATGCATAACGGAATATTAATGATTGCTGTAAATATTGAAATGTAAAAACCCACTCTAAGTTTGCCTATACCGTTAATGAAGTTTCCGAATATCTGGTTCCATGAAGAAAGTAAAACATACAATGCCATCCAGATAGTTAAGCCGGTAGAAATATTTATTTCTTTACCTACCCAAAGTCCATAAGCAAAACTCGAGAATATGATCATCGGTATAACAGCTACAAACATTAATAACCAAATACCAAGCATTTTAGTTGTAATTCTTTTTATCCAATCTATGTCTTTTTGAGCATATGATTCAGTGTAAGCACTCCATAAAGGTGCTGAAATAATAGTAAACAGAAGTGTTATGGGTGTAAAATATTTAAATGCAATATTATATGGAGTAACTTCTGCTGCCCCAAACATCCTTGAAATGATAATATTATCGGTAGCAACAACGATTATGGCCGTTGACTGAAATAAAAAGAACATAAGTCCAACATTCATTAAGTTTTTGGCAGATTTAAAATTTACATATTTAAAGGAAGGTATATAATCTTTATAATACGTTTTATAAAATATAAAGCTTGCTATAAGCGGCACAACTATATTTATAACACCAACTGTAATAGCTAAATAAACTAGTGAACCGGATGTTGTTTTTGTAAGAATATAAATGACAACTAATGATAACAGGCTGCAAATAGTATTTAAAGCACCTGTTACTGCTGTTTTTTGATCGGCAAGTAAAACGGCACTTATTAGCTTAACTACTAATTGCAGACAAAATGATCCAAAAATAATGGTGGTTACTTTGCCTAATTCTAAAGCATTTTTCTGGTTGACATTTAAAATAGAAGGCCAGTTCAGGTAATGATTAATAATAAAAAACAGAATGCAGGCACTTCCCATAATGATACCAAGCATAGCATAAGCTGTACTTAAATACATCCGTGCAGAGTTTTTATCCCCCTTCGCAATCGATTCGGCAAATTTGTTGCGTAATCCATTTCCCAAACCTATATCCAATAACCCAAACCAGCTAATAATACTATAAAGAGTAAGCCATATTCCATAATTTATAGGATTAAGATAATTAATGGTAAGCGGAACTACCAAAAAACTTGTAAGAATGCTTATTCCTTTTATGAATATGGAAGCCAGTATATTTTTCTTGGCTTTAACACTTCTAGTATGACCAACACTTATGTATGTTTTTAGATTAAACCCTTTGATTTTATAAATTAATTCTACCACGTCAGTATATCTGTTAATCTAAACCGAAGATTTTTTATCAAATAAACGTTGTAATTTATTTTTCTTCTTAGATTCATTACTTTCACCATAACCATAGCCGTAACCATAACCGTAGCCATAACCGTAGCCATATTTAGAAGATGATATTTTTACAGCATTAAATACAATGCCTATGTTTTTAATTTTCTTATCCTCATATAGCTTATTAATAAACTGAAGATGCTGCCTTCTTGTAATATTTTGCCTCACTACATATATATTTACATCAGAGTATTTTGACAATACTATCCCATCCGTTACCAGACCGATAGGTGGTGTATCAATAATTACATAATCATATTTCTCTCTTAAATAATCAAATAAGCTATCTGCCTTTTCCTTAAGTAAAAGCTCTGAAGGGTTAGGAGGGATAGGGCCTGAGAAAATAATATCCAGATAAGGGATTGCATCAATAGATTGAATTACTTCATCTATGGTTGAAGTTCCTGATAAAAAATTACTAACTCCTTTATCATGCTTAGGCTTAATTCCTTCTATTATTTTTGGTTTGCGCATATCTAAACAAACCAACACAGTCTTTTTTTCTGACAGAGCAAAAATACCTGCCAGATTATAAGAACAGAATGTTTTACCTTCTCCGCTTATGGAAGAAGTAACCAGAATAATATTTTCTTTTTTCTTGCTTTCACTTTTATCTAAAAAATAATTAATATTTGTTCTTACCGTACGAAAAGCTTCTAAGAATATAGCCTTGGGTTTTTGTTCAGAAAATAAACTAAAATTATCTTCATTAAGTCCTATTATACCCATTAATGGAATTGTTGTATTGGTATCCAACGCTTCTTTATCAGTAATTTTATCATTTAATATTCCTCTTATGGAAATAATAAGAGCCGGAAGAAGGAGTCCTATGACAAAAGCAATAGCATAAGATTTACTTTTTACAGGTTTAATAGGGCTATACGATGGGGTTGCTTTATCTACTATCCAGTTATCCGAAACGGTTGACGCCAAAAGTATAGCCGATTCAGAGCGCTTTTGTAACAGGTAAATATATAGACCTTCCTTAATAGTAAACTGGCGTTTAATACTAATTAATTCTATTTCAGTAGTAGGAAGCAGTTTTATTTTACCTTCTATTTTACCCAATTGTTCATTCGCTTCTTTTTTAACTATATTATAGTTCTGACGGAGATTATTAAGCGTTTCTAAAATAGCACCTTTTGCCTTCTTTATTTGAAAGTCAAGTTGTGCAACGCCCGGATATTTCCCATTAGATTCGTACATTTTTTTATCTCTTTCGTTTTCAAGTAAACTTAATCCTTCTATTAATTTTAAGAGCATAGGGTCTTCAATACCTAAACCACTGGGGTTTATATCGTTTACTTTTTTATCATCTTTAATGTATTTTTCTATATAATCAATAAAAGACTGTTGAACATCATTTTCAGATATTTTAGCATCAAAGTCTCTTACCTGCTCTAAAAATAGCTTAGACTGCGCTTCTACATCCGTAATGCCTCTTTTGCTTTTAAATGCGAGCATGGTATCTTCAATTACCTTTAGCTCTTTTGAGATTTGTTCTATCTGAGTATCTATAAACTTTATTGAATTGCTTGCCAATAAGTTTTTTTGCTCAACACTGTTTTGAATATATACTTCTGTAAGCTTATTTAAAAAGTCAGCACATTGTTCAGGCACAACATCAGTGGCTGTAAGCTCAAGAATAGAAGAGCCGGATGCAACAACTGCTATATTAATGTTTGCCATATAATAAGCCGCCACATTTTCTATAGGATTAAAAAATACTTTAAAATTCCTTTTATCATATTTGGCATCATTAAAAAGCGTGTTATCAAATATTTCTCTTTTGTTTACTTTAAATGTGCCTAAATCATTTTTAATGGTTTTGCCAAATTCATACTCTTTTGTTTCTGTGGTTTGTTTTTTATTTGTTATATGATACGAAAGCTCAAATTTATCCTGGTTTAAAACACTAATATCAACTTCAGAAAAATAAGCTACCTCATTTAATGTATCTGATTTTATAACGAAAGGGCATTTGGTATAAAGTTCTGTAGATTTTATTTTTCCCTGCAAAATATAGGTTTCTCCCATATCTAATTCTTTTGCGGCTTTAGATATAAGTGATACGGACTTTAAAATCTGAATCTCGTTTTCAAGATTCCGGTTTCTTTTATAGTCGTTCATTTCTTTCAAAATATTCTCTCCACCTGCATTTTCATCTTTTATAATAAGACGACAGGATGAGCGGTATATAGGTGTAGCATACCAGTTATAATAGCGTGCTGCTGCTATGGCAATAACTAAAGAAATAACAAATAAGTACCAGTATTTTATATACCCGCTTAGAAAACGTTTAATATTAAAGTTTCTTTGCTCTATTTCTAATCCCGACTGGTTAGGGCTATCACTCATAATTAATTTGCCTGTATTTGAACCCTATAAAGGTATAAAAAATAAGGATGTTGAAGTTACGCATCTTATAAAGATACCATCAAAATAATGAACGCGCGCAGCGTATAATAATAGAAGGAGCACATCATAAAGAAATCGAATACCTACTGTGTAAGCAGAAACTGCATTTCAAAAAGTTTTAATTGCAGTTCGTATAACTTAAGTTTTACCTCAAGGTCTTTATCTTCTTTAGATTTTCTTTTAGATTTCTTGGTGGTAGGTCCATTCATTTTGGAGCTTGATTCTGCAGGTAAGCCATCCACATCTGCTGCTGAATCATCTGCTTTAGCTTTCTTTTCTTTTGGTCTTAATATCCTTTGCTCCACAGGCATATCCTCTTCGTCTTTTCTGCCAAAATTGTAGCAAATACCTAAACCGGTATATAAATACTTATCATCATGTATCCAGGGTCTTACCCATGAATCCATTGATTTTGTAAATACATTTACATAATAAATATCCAAAACTATGTCTGTTTTCTTATTCAGCTTAAAATTAAGTTTTCCACCTACTGGCATAATAATAGCACTTGCCATTTTTGCCTGTGTAGTAACTACCCCACCTGCACTATTAATTCCTGCGCTATCAATACCTTTGGCATTATACCCTGTTGTTTTTTCAATATACCATTGGTTGTTATAAGCCTGTTTATATAAAATACTTCTGTAAAATGTTTGTCCGGCACCAATGGTTGCATATACCGCTAAACGGTTAAAAAACTTTCTGTCTTGCTTATTTCTGAAAAAAAGCTGAGATAAATTATACTTAGCGCTAACCGAGTAATTCATTATATTTCCAGTAAACTTTCTAGGATATAATGGCGGAGAAATTTTTTCGCCCTGCATAGTTCCTTTAAATACTTGCACTTCAGCAGATAAACCATATTTAAACTTTTTTCCACCATAAAAACTATAACCTCTGCCAAAACTGTGGCAAAAGTCTTTAGGCTTCGGGAAGTTATTGTATAGGGTAACAGCTCCGTAAAACAAATTACTGCCAAAATCGGCACCTACAAACCAGCCTTGCTTAAGCCCCATTAAATTTTCAGAAGTATGTTCTGAATTTTCCCACCCATCAGTACTGGTACTTGTTTGAGAAAACAAGGAGTTGTTTAAAAAAATAACCGATAAAAAAACGATTATCCGAAGATAAAATTTACTTTTCCACTTTGTTGCTTTTTGCATACCCACTAAAATACCCTGCAATATGGGGCTTTTTTTTTAACTACACAAGTTTTAATTTGTTTTACTAATTTTATAACCGATTGTACTGCATATATGAGAAGATTTAAAGCCTTGTTTATAACCTGTTATGTGGCTTATTTCATTCCTTTTAGTTCCTTCTCTCAACAAAAAAATAATTGTCTTTCCAGAGAATATGTAATAGAAGGGGCTCGACTGGCAAACCAATCCTATACTTTTTCTAAGCTGGCGTATTTTGTAAACAGTCAGCGTTTGGCTGCAAAGAATGCTGATAGTGCCATTATGTATATAGAGCAAGCTATTTTAAGTATCGATTCTGCTATTGTATTGGCTTCAGATTCTGAACTGATGGGCAAAGATTATGCCACCCTAGCTAAAAATTATGCCATGCGTTCTTACAGATTACTTAAAAGATATGTGCAGGAAACAAACAGTAATATAAAATATGATTTGGCTAAACAGGCAACCTTTCTTTCTGCCAATGCCGTTACCGAAGCCTACCATGCCTCTTTTTACTTTAAGAATTGCAAGCAGCAGAAAGAAGAAAAGAAAGATACCGTGATTACCTCCGTTCCTAAGCAGGTTACCAAACTGGATATAGATCAAACCCTGTTTGCATTATTGGATGAACACTTGCACGAAAAAACCGAAGAAGATAAAAAAGAAGTAAGCAAACTAAGCGAAGAACTGAAAATAGTTAAAGACCCCGCAAAAGCTGAAAAGCTTAAAGAAGAAATTAAGAAGCTGGAAAAAGAAGAAGCGCAACTGGAGCAGAAAGATAAAAACACCAAAGAAAAATTAACTACCATAAACACGCAGATAGACGAGCGTAACAAAAACAATGCAGCTCCTACACAACCGCAGGAAACCATTTTTTCTAAAAGCATGAAAAGACCTGCCGACGAATGGGATAAAGACATACAAATTGATGCCGAACTGCCCGCAGGTCTTATATACCAAATACAAATAGGCTATTATAAAAAACTGATTGTAAGCGAAGTTTTCAGGGGTTTAACCCCCATTATGGGCAAAACTATACCAAACGGTGGTGTTACCTACGCCATTGGTATGTTCGAAAAAGCGGCAGATGCCCAGCAGGCAAAAAACTATGTAAAAAGCCTGGGTTTAACCGATGCCTTTATCATAGTGTCTTATAATGGTAAGCGTATAACCTTACCCGAAGCCGCCAAGTTAGAGAAGAAATAAGTCTGTTTTAGTAATTATTTAATCTTTTTCATTATTGCAGCAAGCTAAAAGGAAATGCTTCATGCTAAAAAGGTTTGCTTCATGCAAAACCAATATGCAGCAAGCAAAATGAAAACGCTTCATGCAAAATGCTTTAGCTTCATGCAAAATGCTTTAGCTTCATGCAAAATGGTTTAGCTTCATGCAAAACGGTTCAGCTTCATGCAGAATGGGTTAGCTTCATGCAAAATGGTTTAGCTTCATGCAAAATGGTTTAGCTTCATGCAAAATGCTTTAGCTTCATGCAAAATGGTTTAGCTTCATGCAAAACGGTTCAGCTTCATGCAGAATGGGTTAGCTTCCTGCTTTAACACAAGAGTTTTTACCGATTGGGATATGACCGACGTGTGCCACAAACCCGAAATTGTATTAAGCGGTTTAGTAAGCGGCACCAAATATGGGGTGCGTGTTGTTTCATCGGGTACAGCGGGCAAAAGCGCAGCATCTAACGTAATAGTGGTTAAGGTGCTTTAAGAGTTAACTCTTTAAAACAACCAGCTCCACACGTATATTCAAAGCCCCCTCCTCATTGCTTTGCGGGTCTCTTATAATTGGTTTCTTGCCCCCACAGCCTTTGGCTTCCAGTCTTTCGGGTTTTATGCCGTTGGCTTCTAAATATTTTTTTATGGTTTCTGCCCGCTTTTGCGAGAGTGTTTTAGCACTACCCTCGTAGTTCCATTCCTCGCCCAAAGTAGCATAAGCTTTATTCTTTCCAATTTTATGGTCGCCATTAGTATGTCCTTGTATTTCTATCCGCACATTTTCGTTCGCCAATAAATAAGCTAAAAGCTTTTGCAATTCAGCCGAAGAAGACTTTTTTAACGCATATGTATTCGGATAAAAATAAATACTCTTCATTACCAAATGGTCGCCCTCTTTAAGCGATTTAAGCTTAGCAGCCACACTATTACTGCTATCCTTTTTAGCAGAATCTTTTTTTGCAACAACGAGAGGGGCAACGCTGATTTTCGCTGCAAGGGTTTCCTGCTTTTTAGGAAGAGAAATAGGTTGCACCGAAAGAGTTGTCAAATCTCGCTTACAGGGCAAATGAATGGCTTTTACTTTTAGCGTATCTTTTTCGTTTATCAGATAAAAAGAATGTCCACAGTTGTTTAAAGAAGTATTTAAAACAGAGATATAATATACGTTATCCTTTTTTGCGGCAAAAGTTTTCTCATCCAAATTGTAGGGATTTTCTTTTGATACATTGCCCGTAAAAAAAGAAGATTTTACCGGCTTTATTTTTTGATTATATATTTTATCGCAAAAATCGGCTGCGTTATATTGATATACATACACCGCATACTCATCGCTATCGTTAACAGGTTTTACTTTAAATTTTAGTGTGGCATTATCCTTCACAATTATTTTATACCAATAAGAAAACTGGTCTCTATAATTATAAAACACAGTCTGGTTAAGGTTGTGTTTTGTTTTTGCGGTACCATTCTCTGAATAATTAAACGGAATGATAATTTCTTTGGCATAGGTGCAATCGTTATTTCCTTCTATAATCTGGGCAGAGCATACATACGATGTAAGAAGTAAGATACAAGAAACAAGCCGAAAACAATTGAGAAATAAAATCTTTTTCATTGACAATAATATTCGCGAAAGGTATGTAATTTCCACTTTTCTTTTATTAAGAATAATTAATTAATCTTGCGCAGTATAATTTAATGATGAAAAAAATACTTATTTTCTTAGCTCTCGGCTCTTGCCTCTTGGGTAAAGCCCAAAGTGTTTACGCCCCCATAAACTACGATTACAGCTATTTATTAGACAGATACGAAATAAAATCGGGCAATGATGTGGGGAGTAAAATATTTAGTGCCGTTAAACCTACTTTGCGAAAAGATATTGCACAGCTTGCTGATACACTGTTGCAGGATACTACAAAACGATACTCGAAGGTTGATAAAGCTAATCTTCAATACCTGCAAACTGATAACTGGGAATTTAGCAAAAATCCTACTGCCGGAGATACCAAGAAACCTTTCTTAAAAACATTCTACCAAAAAAAGAATGCCATGTACCAATACAAAAGAGATTATTTTGAAGTGCAGGCAAACCCTGTATTTTATGGCGGAGTAGGGAGAGATAAAGGTTCTGATACCAATTGCTATATAAATACAAGAGGTGTAGAGGTTAGGGGCTCGGTAGATAAAAAAATTGGTTTTTATACCTTTATGACAGATAACCAGATTGTTTTCCCAAATTATGTAAACAATATGATTACGCACTTAGATGCTGTGCCGGGTGAAGGTTCATGGAGTAATTTTAAAAACAAAGGCGGCGTAGATTTTTTTACGGCTAAAGGTTATGTAACGTTTAATATTACCAAACACATAACGGCTCAACTAGGTCAGGATAAGAATTTTATTGGTAATGGATATCGTTCTCTTTTTCTGTCAGACAACTCCAGCAATTATATGTTCTTTAAAACAAATACCAATGTAGGTAAGTTTAATTACACTACTATTTTTGCGCAGCTTAGTCCTTTTTTGGCAAAAGAAAACGGCAGCTACCACCCTACTAAATTTATGACTATGCACTATTTAAGTATAAACCTGTCTAAGTGTTTTACTTTCGGGATATTTGAATCAGTTACGTTTGGAAATACAGATTCTTTAAATAACCGCAGGTTTGATTTTGCTTATGTTAATCCTTTTATATTTTACAAATCTGTTGAAGAAGGGGGCCCCGATAAAGCACATATTGGCTTTGATATCAAATGGAATTTCTGGAGGCACTTTTCCTTTTACAGTCAGATATTTATTGATGAATTTAATCTTCAGGAAATCCTTCATCGCAAAGATTCTGCCGGCTGGTGGGCAAATAAACAGGCATTACAGGTTGGCTTAAAATGTATTGATGTATTCGGGATAAGAAATCTTGATTTGCAAGTGGAAGAAAACATAGTAAGACCTTACGTATATTCAGCATTCTCTGTATATCCTACGAATTCATACGCTGCCAATTATCATAACTACACCAATTATCAGCAGCCTTTGGCCGACCCTAACGGAGCTAATTTTTATGAATCTATCGGCATATTAAGATACCAACCCAGCAGAAGACTTTCATTAGTTGCCAAAGCATTTTATACCGTTACCGGTTTAGACCCCTATACAGTAGGATTAAATCAGCCCAGTGCAAATTACGGAAGCAATGTTTCTTTAGATTATAATACAAGGGTAAGTAATTATGGAAACTATATTGGGCAAGGCATACACACAACTATTTTATATACTGATTTTACGGCTTCTTACAGAGCAGCCCATAATGTATTTTTAGATTTTAAAGTAATTGTTAGAAGAGAAAACTCTGCTGCGGCTGTTTATAATAGCAAAACTAATTATGCTACCGTAGCCATCAGATGGAATATTCCACAGAGGTTGAATGAGTATTAATTGGTTCTGACATTCTTAAAAACAATATTCTTAAATGCTTTTAAAAAGTAAGAGCAGTCAGTTTTAAAAGGATGCTTTGCATATGAGTCTAAATACTTTAATTCAGATTGCATAATTTCCTCTAACGTTATAGGCAAATCTGCGTAGAAAGGAGGGATTAACCCAGGTTTTGCAAGTACACGCTTTTGTTTCAGTTCATCAGAATACAGACTTAGATATTGTGCACTTAAAGGACGAACACCAACTAGTTTTATTTCACCTTTTAAAAAATTAACTGCCATAGGCAATTCATCAATCCAAAACCTTCTGAAAAATTTACCCCAGCTCGTTATTCTAAAGTCATCTTTAAATTTTCCGCCATCCTTTAATTTGTTTTGCTCATAAATATATTCCTGCAAATACTCTGCATAAGGGTGCATGGTACGGATTTTATATACCGTAATGGGCTTATTATTCTTGCCAACGCGTTGCATCTTAAAAAGAAAACCAAAAGAAGGGTGCTTATCAGGAATGAGGTTATTTGTTTTTTCACAAACAAAATACGTCAGGTTCTTAATTTCCTGAACTTCCTTAATCTTAAAGCCACAAAACACAAGCTTTCCTAAGGCTTCTGCTTTAGGTAATACACGGTTTCTGCCGGCGGTTACAAAAAAATAAATCTTACGGGTAAAGCAGAGCTTTGGAAATACACGCTTAAAAACAAAATCAAAAAGAAAATAAATACGTGCAATGATAAATGGATACTTTTTAAGTATGCGTGTCTGACGCTGCAAATTAGTTTCAACACAGCCAATAAAAATACCACCTTCAGGAAGTTTTGAATTAATTGATTTAAAAAAATCATTAATACCTCTTATATCATTTATTTTTTGAAGATTTACAATGGAGAGACAATTTATATCTTCAATAGCTTCAACGTTAAAGGAATCAAGGGTTTTTACTACATGCGTAGTTTCTGATTGCAGTTCTGTGTGTTTCGAAATAAACTCAACAGCCTCAACACCTTGTTCTTTACTAATTAGTTCTCGCTTCATCTTCCTTTCAGAGCTTGGCGAATTTAACGAAAAGTTTTATTGGAAAAGTTCTTTTTCTACAAGGGTGGTCATGAATTTTGACATATCGATGCATTTATCTAGCATCCTTTCCCTTCGGCTTTGCCACTCTTGTTTTAAATCAGTAACGTTTAAAAGTTCATTCACTTTTTCCAAAAGCTTTTCAGGGTGATTGGTTCTAATTCCATACGTAAGATGGTAGCTGTGCTCTAATTCTTCCAGATAAGAAAGCTCGCCCACAAAATCATTGAAACGAATAGCAGGTGTGCCAAGTACGGCTGCTTCTGCTGTCATAGTCTGACTATCACCAATATACATATCAGCAAAGTACAGGGCATGATGAATATCCAAAGGAGAGATTTGTATCCGGTATTTTTCAAACTGCGGTTCTAATTTTCTCTCGGATGTAATGAAAACATTTCCATGTTTAGAAAGCGCATCTATTAACTGTTGTGCTATAGCAGTTGTTATGCCTGACTTTCCTATATCGTGATAAGCAGTTAATTGAGCAAAGCGCAAGATGTAGTTCTTATTATTAAGATTAAAGATGTGTTTTACCTTTTCAGCATCAGGTGTAAAATGATTGGGGTGCAGGTATGCCAGTTCATGATAGCTTTTATAACCAAGCTTCTTATCATTCCATTTCCAGGCACTGCAATAATCAGGACAAATTAATTTAGTAGCAAATGGA
Source organism: Candidatus Saccharimonadota bacterium (assembly GCA_903970545.1). Taxonomy (GTDB): domain Bacteria; phylum Bacteroidota; class Bacteroidia; order B-17B0; family Aurantibacillaceae; genus PALSA-968. The sequence goes on from CAJCJB010000191.1 coordinate 15,938, forward strand.
CCTGCAACTTTGGCAAACTTCTTTACAGCTTCAAAATCATCTTCGAAGAAAATGTATGACGGAATGCGAAATAATTTACCCAGTACAGCTAGTTCTGCTGCCGAGCCTATTAATAGCTTAGGTTTATTCGCACGAATGATTTTTGCAAGGTTGTATAGTCGCTTCCCAAAATTTTTATAGGCATTACCTTTAGCATTAACTTCAGAAATATTTATATAAGGCAGTTTGCTATCTATCAGTAATTTCTCCAGCACATCTTTACTTTTAATAGCAATTATAACCTTTACAGATTTTACCTGCAGGTTTTTAATGGTTTCTTTAAAGAGGTGGAAATGCGCCGGATGCCCCAGATAAACTAATAAAGTCATAAATTAATCTAAGCGATTAAAACGAACACCGTAACGAGAAAAGAATTGCACTAGTTCCTCACCCACATCTGATGTACCAATTCTTGTATTAGTTTCCAATGAAATACACATGGTATAATTGGCATTAAGCATAGCAGCACCATTGTTTAAAACTAAAATAGTATGGATGGTTTTTGCAGTAGGAGCATCTGCAACTGTTTCGCAAAAAACAAGTACAGCATCCGTGTTTTTGTTTTTAATGTTTAATTCAAAACCGGCAGTAATATCCTTCTGTTCGGTTATAAAATTATGATGATTTAGGTGTTGAATAAACTCCTTAAAAATATCGTTAGTTATTTTTTTCTTTTCACCTTCCTGCAAAGGGGTAGGGAAGTTTTCTTTTATAATCTTTGCAGGAGAACCTGCTACTAAACAATTGGCTGGCACATCTTTATTTATCATAGAATCTGCTCCAACTACCACACCATCACCAATGGTAACTCCCGACATTACAAACACACGCCAGGGCAACCATACTTTCTTACCAATATGTATGGGCGCAAACTTTACCGGATAACCTTCCAAGACAGAGTTCCACGAACCGTGCGTAAATAATAAACAATGTCCGCCAATACCCGAATCATCTCCAATGGTAATGGGCATAGTTGGGTTAATATAACTTGCCTGCATAATAATGGTACGTTTGCCCATAGTTAAAGATGATTGCGGTGTTTTGGTTCCTCCAATATAAACCTGCTCGTTTATGCGTGCATCATCATCAATAGAAATGCTTTCGGTATCAATAGCACTCATAGAGCCAATTTTTACATAACGGGCAATCTTAATTTTACGAGCGCGTATAATGGTAAAAAAACCAATGCTTGATCTCTTTCCTATCTCCACTTCTTTACCAATAAGCACACAACCAAAACTTAGTTTAGCATCGTTTGCTATTTTGTAACCTTTTAAACGATAAACGAATTTCTTTAAGAATGAAGGCAGAAAGCCTATAGTAATAATATGTAAAACAGGTATGCGGGTTTTCTTTGTTAACACAAGACAAAAATACTTTTTATTCTTTACTTCCTTTTTACTAAAAGTTTCTTCACACTATTCTTCAGGTTTTGCAATACATATTCTTTTCTCCACAAAAAGATGTTATTTGTCCAGCGTTGGGGGTGTATGTTCAGCATAATCTGTGCAGGCAGTTTATTTTCTTTAAAGGCTTTTATAATATCATGCGTTGAATTAAAAGTAAAGCTATAACCCGAATCCACTCTGTCTCTAACACTTGATGTTTCGTTATTCCACATCCTGCCTGTGTCTGTTATATACAACACTTTCTTAAAGTCAATATCAAAATAAGGCTCGCCAATAATACCTAGCTCTTTGTAGTTGTATTTTTTCCAAAGCAATCGGTTATCCCATTTGCTAAGCGGGCTGCCATGCATGCAAATTGTTTTTATGGGATAGTATTTTCTAAACATCTCGAGCTTTTCTTTAAAGTGCTCATAAGCTTTATCTATATCTCCATTACAAAGTGCCATATCTTCATAATGATAAGCTATTTCATGTCCTAAGTCTTTTATCTTTTCTATAATTTCAGGATGAAGACTTTGTTTAACTACTCTAAAGAAGTAAGAACCTTTAGCACCCAGTTCTTTTTCTAAAAAGGCAGTTTGATAAGAGTTCTCAGGCAAAGCATCTACGTCATGCCGCAGGATAAAAACCTTATTATAAGTATGTCCATTCACAATATAATCTTCATAGGACGTTAACGTATATCCAGCATCAAGTGCAGATGTTAGAAGTTCTTTATATATATGTAAAGTAAAATCTTTAGTCATGTTGCTTTTCTGATAAAGAGGTAATTAATTCGCTAAGAGCTACAAACATCCATGCCTGAGACCAACGCATATAAGATATTTTATTAGTATATGCTTTGAGCTTACGGTAATAAAAAAATCCTTTTTTATCCTGCATGTTTTCAATTGTCCATTGGGCAATGGTTTCAGCAAATGAAATGTGCTGTTGTGTTTTACTAAACGTAATAATACCTTGAGATTGATTATGTATCTCTACCGGATATGTTTTAGGTAAACGCCATTTAGATTGCCCACTTTCAAAGAACTGTTCTCTACGGTAATAATCTGTTCCCTTATTTATGGCAGCAGTATATCTTTCATTTTTAGTGTTGGTATAAAGCATTACATCAGTTATACAATCTATAACATATCCCTGATGGAAATCTATCTGCACACGCTCTTTGCCCTGCTCATCTATGCTATAATTCCAATGCCCGTCGGCATGTTGTTTTCTTACCACATAATCAACGGCTTTAATGGCATAGTCTTTATAGGTTTCTTCTTTGGTTAGATTATATAACTGCGCCAAAACCGTTGCTGCTAAAAGGCTTGCATTATAACAATTATCTATGCCTAACGTAGTATAACTAAAACAAATATCTTCTTTAGTTTCGGTACGTGGTAAATCTTTCAGAATAAAATTACCAATACTTTTTAAAACAGGTAAGGCTTCTTCATCTTTAGTTAACTGGTAATACTCATAAATACCTTTGGCAACAAAAGTAGTTACAACAATATTGGGGCTATACCTTTTTATATATTTACCCGAACTTGCCCAATCGAAATTATAGCCCCAGCAATAACCGCTATACCCCTGACTATAATTTTTTTTGAGCTCACTAAACAGGTAGTTTATTTGCTTTAGGTAATCTTTTTCAGCGAATTGCTTATGGAGTTTGCAATAGCCATATAAAAACAAACCTAATGCCTTGGGGTTATGTTCCTTTTTAATGCCTAACAAAAGACGAATATTAACAGGGTTTCTTTTTTGGAATTGCAAGGCAAGTATTGCCGCAAACTTACCAAAGTACCTGAATTTGATAGACGAGTTAAGCGTATCATAAGGGTCGTAGCCCTTAAAACCTTCCTGCTCTATGTAATGCCTTAGCTTTTCTAAGCCGATAATGTATAAACTAAGGTCTTTTTGGGCAGGCATATCTTTCTTCGGCTTAAAGATAAGGGCCAATTCGATACAGTAGTAATTTTAATATACGATACCCGTCAACAAAATTCAATAGAGAAAAGAATAGACCAATTTGATAAACATAATTAACCCAATTCCGATTTAATTACGGCTAAATTTGATGATGTAAAAGTATAACGACTACACTTTTTGCATCAATACCACTTTATATGTATCAGAGCGGTCTTTCATATTCTTATAAAGTCTGGTTTCCGGACTACGAAAGAAATTCTTAAGGCCCTCTTTGGCTTGTTTTCTTCTTCGTGCACCAAGTACGGGGATTCTAAATCCAACAAATCGGTTCAGGCAATCTTCCACATATTTATTTGCACGCGGAGCATCTTCATCCCTTGCCTGAATAGCCAAATCAGTAACGTCCTCAACTTCCAGCAGGTTTATTCCTATTGTTTTCAAATAATCAAAAGATGCCTGCCAGGTACCGGTAGGAATAGCATTTGCCCAAACCAAATAGCCTCCTGGTTTTAAAATTCTATACGCTGTTTGAAAAAACTTTTTATCCTCAGGCGTAACTACACTAACCATTTCGGTAACGTGTGTTTCATTAACCACCACAATGTCGGCACAACTATCTTTTACGGGTAGCTCGGTAGCATTGGCATGAGTAGCCACTAAGCGTCCGTTTAATTCAGGCACATGTTTTCGTCTACAGGTTTCAATAGCTGTTTTTTGCATATCTACCGCCTCGTAGGTACAATTTGGCAATATATTTTTGCAGATATGATGTGCTCCGGCACCTGTGCCGCAACCCATTTCAACCAGATGTACTTTTCCACCTTTATGAGCGATAAAATCCTTAATTATTTGCCATTGAAAATGTCCGGTGTAGGCATTTTTTCCAAAGCGCTGTGGGTCGTCTGCTTTCACTCCCGAAGGCAACCACTTGGCGGGCCAAGAATAACCCCAAGTATTAAACGTAAATTCGTATTTCACTCCAAATTCATTCTCTACATCGCCCATCGAACTATATAGAGAATAAAGAAGAGAATACAGAGATGCTTTATCATAATCTTCTTCTGCCAAATCACCATCTTTAGACGATATTTTAGGCTTACCCTCTGCAACACTTGCCAGTACCCAGGCGCCAAGAATCCATTGTAATTTTGTTTGCGAATATTGCGATTGGTTGCTTAATGATTTTAGTATATCCATAGATAGTTTTATATGCTACCTACACATTTGTTCTACGGCTTTTCGGCTTTCTCCGTTACTAAATAAGATTTAAAAGCGTGCAAGCTAACTTTAATATATTTAAAAGCAACATTTTGTTTAGTTAATAAAAGCTTCTCGCTTCTGAAAGGGGACTCCGTTGATTACAACGGCGG
>CAJCJB010000192.1 GCA_903970545.1 Candidatus Saccharimonadota bacterium
TTTAAGAGTGATGATTTGGATATAGATAGTAAGATAAAAATTTTAGTATCGTATTATAACATGACCGAACAAAGCCAACGACTTTTACCTCAGGCTTATGAGTTATGTGGTCTGTTAATTGCCGAATATCCTGATGAACCCAAGTCGCATAGCATGTATGCCGATTTTTTGTATAGAGATAAAAAATATAAAGATGCCATAACAGAGCTTTTAAAGGTTTTACAATATGATAAAGGCAAATATGCAGTTTGGCGTGAGCTAATGGATTGTGAAGTTAATGTGAGGGTTTACGATAGTTTAGCAAAGCATAGTGCCGAAGCGATGGATTTATTTCCTGAGCAACCTTATTCATACTATTATAATGGCATTGCTTATATGCAATTAAAGCAATACAATAAAGCAATACAGCCTTTAAAAGATGGCAGGCAATTTGTGTTTGAAGATATCCCTTTAGCATCAGGGTTTTGTTCTAATTTGGGGGAAGTTTATAATAATTTAAAAGAGTACGAAAAATCTGATAAAGAATTTGACAAGGCATTAGAGCTAGACCCAAATAATGTTAACGTACTAAATAACTATGCTTATTACCTTTCCTTGCGAAAGGAGAACTTAGAAAAAGCAGAGAAGATGTCTAAACGTACTTTAGAGCTTGTGCCAAACAGTGTTTCGTATATTGATACCTACGGTTGGATTTTATATCAGGAACAGAAATACGATGAGGCAAAAAAGTACTTAGAAAAAGCAATTGAAAGGGGCGGAAATAACCGTCCGGCTATTGTAGAGCATTATGGCGATGTATTATATAAACTAAATGATGTAGATAAAGCCGTTGAGAATTGGAAGAAATCAAAAGACCTTGGCAATACTTCCGATATACTAATCAAAAAAATTACAGATAAAAAGCTGTACGAATAATGATAACGGCGCTCAAACAACTTCCTTTAAAAATATTACTTCTTTATTTATTGTTTGCGATAACTACCATTTCCTGTAAGAGTAAAAAAACTCTTGCTAAGCATAATCCTATTACATCGGTAGATACAACTTCCGAGAAATGCAGGATGGATTTTAAGTCAGGTAAAACATTAAGTAAGTTAATGAATGATAGTGAACTTAATTTCAAGTATGTTTCTGCAAAATTCAGTTGCCAATTAACATTAGATAGTGAAGAACATTCATTCAATGTATCTGTAAGATGCAGAAAAGACAGCGTAATTTGGTTATCAATATCAAAGTTGGGTATTGATGCGGCAAGGATATTAATTACAAAAGATACCGTGAAATTTACGATGGGCTTAACAGAAAAAAAATACTTTGTGGGAGATTTTTCATACATCAATCAAATGCTGCATGCCGATTTGGATTATGATATGCTACAAGCTTTATTGTTTGGTAACAGTGCCGATTTTCAGGATGACGATGATAAATTAAAGCCCGGCAGAGATAAGAGCAATTGCCAGTATTTTTTAAGTACTATACGAAGACGCCATGTAAGAAGAATAGCAAGCGGAACAGAAACCCCCAGCGAATCTTATCAAACTATATGGTTAGACCCCGAAACATTTAAAATAACTACGCTCGAATTTACCGATATACAGGCAAAACGGAAGTTTAGTTCATCTTACAGTAATTTTAAAGCTGTAGACAAATACGATGCCCCTTTTAAATTATTGTACACCATTACCGCCGAGAAAAACATTAAAGCAGAAATAAGTTACTCTCGTATAAATATAAATGAGCCGCAAACTTTCCCTTTTAAAATTCCGGCAAGCTATGAACGTATTGAGTTTAAGAAACAATAAGTTCGTTATACTACTCCTCTCTTTTGTAATGCTGATAGCATATACACCGCAAATGTTTGCTCAAAAGGGAAACAAAAAAGATTTAGAGAACAAAAAGAAAAAACTGAAAGAAGAAATAAACACCATCAATGATTTATTGCATGAAACAAAAAGCAGTAAAAAATTATCTATGAATCAGGTGGCTATTTTGAATAAGAAAATAACTGTGCGAGAGGAATTAATAAACACTATTAAATATGAGATACACCTTATTAATAAACAAATTACAGAGAACCAGACTTCAATAAATAACCTGAACACTACATTAGATAAACTAAAGAAAGACTATGCTGCGATGGTTTATTTTGATTACCGAAATAGCGATGCCTATAGTAAATTGATGTTTTTATTTGCTGCAGATAGTTTTAATCAGGCATACCAGCAATATAAATACACGCAGCAAATTGCTGAGTACCGCCGTAAAAAAGCTGTTGAGATTACAAGTACTCAGGTCGAGATAACGCAAAAAATTGCGGAGTTAAATAGTCGTAAACAGGAAAAGAAGGAACTACTTAATTCAGAAGACAGCGAAAAGGTAAATCTGGCCAAAGAAAAAGAAGATCAGGAAAATACATTGGCAAATCTTCAGCATGCTGAAAAGCAATTGAAAGAAGAATTAAACGATAAGAAAAGTGAAATTGAAACCTTAAACGCTGCTATTAAAAAATTAATTCAGGAGGAAGTAAAACGCCAACAAGAAG
>CAJCJB010000193.1 GCA_903970545.1 Candidatus Saccharimonadota bacterium
ATTAGCATTACTGGGTACTAAATTGGTATCAGTAGTAAAAAACACATAATTTATTCCATCATAAGTAGGGTTAGTAAAAGAAGGATTATTAAAGCTTGCTATAATTGTATCTGCACCAATCGTCCAGTTCATGCCCGAAAAGCAAGTCCAGTCTCTCATTGCCTTCGCAAAAATAGCCCGTTTGTTAGAGCCAGACGGAAAATCAGTTGGGTTTAAGCGCAAAGTGTAACCACCATTTCCATTTATATTTCTTGTGTTAATTTCTATTTTCGCAGTAGAGTATTCATTCCATTTTTGTAATAAATTATAATAAATCTTAAATGGCTGCCCTGTTGAGGAGGCTACATTACTTACCGCTGTTTGCCCTAAACTGTTTGTTATCATAAAATTTCCACCACCAATTGTAGTATCTCCTCCAGTGAAATTTGGTAGGTTAACTATTATCTGAGTATCAGTCCAATTACCATTAATATCAATATGGTCACACTTAGGAGCAAAAGTTACTCCTCCATCATCAGCATTTGTAAATTTCAGAAACCCGGTGCCTTGGGTACTTTGAAAACCAGTTCCTGTAATAATGAGACCAGTTGAACCAATTCCGGTAATCCCGGCATCTACATTCGTGCCAAAATCTGTAATACTTATGGGGCAGGTTATAGCCGTTGTTAAATCAGCTCCATATGTTGTGTTGGTAAATAAATTAATATCTGATGTTGAGTTGGCATTGGCACTATCCGTATAAAAACTACCGCTTGCCATGTTTATAAAAGAAATATTGGGAGTATAAGCACAATTCAAAACTTTCATTGATACCGTCATCAAGCGTCTATTAGAGCTTACCTGTGTTCTATTCAACATCGTATCACTTCCATCAACTACTAAAAGAATCTGTAAAGTATCGGTAAGTGATGAACCAATATCCATCGTATTTGAAGTTAGATTTATATAAGTGGGTGAAAGAAAAGCATTATCTGCTGCTACGGTTACATTACCTGCTCCATCCACATCATATCCAAACGCAGAAGAATTGTAGGTAAACTCTACAATAACCTGATTTAAATAGGTTATTGCCGCACCGGGTGTTACAGATGCCCATACTTCAAAAGAATAAATGCCTCCTGATGTTTGCGCATTGGCAAAGGTTAAATTCAAATCAGGGTCAACTACTACTACTGTTGGTGTACCGCAAGTATTTATACACTTATTAAGATTATTAATAGAGTCTGGTGATAAATAATTCCATTCACTTTTACAGGTATTCCAATTTGTATTGCCAGTATTAACTGTTGGTTTCCTTCTTAAATCGTGTGCAGTTGTTGAGCCTGAAGGTGGAATTGCCCACCCTGCAATTCCGACAGAAGTTCCAATGGTTCCTCCAACTTTATCAATTGTAGTCCCTGACTTAACTAACTCAACAATCTCATTACCATCTAATTTCATATTAATACTTGTTGTATTGGTATTAGCAAGTACAGCAGCACTTGCAGTGGGGTTGGCAATCACATACGTGCTATAAGAAGCAATCGTGCCACTTAAATTGATAGTAGAAGCAGTTCCTGAGCCACCGTGATAGATTTTTAATTTGTAGTTTGATAAATTTATGGGTGTGTTCGAGGCATTATACAACTCAATTGCTTTATTGTAAAAACTACTACTGGAGTCCCCATCTAAATATTCAGATATAAATAAATCGTTACATCCCCCACAAGAGGTTACATTATTAGTGTTCTTAACTCTTAAATTAGTGTTTTTTTTTAAGTCGCTGTTGTAGCGAGTAGAATCCATTTTAATGCCCCCTTTTTTTATTAATTCAGCCCTCTGATCAGTCTTCTCTTTCTTTCGTTGCTCAATTTGTTTTTTTCTTATTTCATCAGGCATTTTTTCAAGCAAAGCCTCTTTATCAATTTTTAGGTTATAATTGGTAATTAAGTTGGTATATAATTCGTCCATAGTATTAAAATATTTTAATGGGCTTTGAGGGCTTCTTGGTTTTGGAATTACATTGTTCTCTGATTGTGCAACATCATTTATGTGTATAGGGGTAGAGTTTGTTTTTACAATAGCAGGGTTACTTGGCCTACTATTATCATTACTGCAAAAAACCAATGTTCTATCATTTCCAACAGATGGAAAATACCCATCACTAACATGTTTATAATATAACTTGCCATCTTTAGTAATATTTCCACAATCACTATTTACTTCTACCGTACCTTTTTTAATAGTGCCCTTATAGACCTCTTGCACCTCTACCAAATAGGTATTATAAATTATACCTGAGCTTGTTGTAAAAGTGGTAGTTGAGTTAGGAATTCTCTTGCCTTCAAAAACGCAGGTAGAGCCTTTTACTAAATCATCTAATATATTTTTTTTTGCAGCTTCGTCAATTTGGTCAGATGTTTTTTTAGACTGTGCCGATACATTTGTAAACAGCATTACAAGGCTTAGTAATGCAATTGCTTTGGTTGTAGTTTTTGTAATCATAGTTAAAAGTTTTATTACCTTTTTAGGGTGTTTATGATTTATGTTTTAAAAATACTAAAAAAGAACGATAGAGCAAATATATAAAATTGCGGTTATATATAACCGTACAAAGAAAATTTTAATAACATTATTTGCTATGTGTCTGAAATTGATAAACATAAATTTCTTATTCATGTTGGTATGCAGATTAAAAAACTGCGACTTAAACAAAAACTTTCACGATATCAACTAGCTTTTGAAGTTGAAACCTCTGAAAAACATATAAGACAAATTGAAAATGCAGAAATAAATACAAGTATTTATAAGATATACCAAATAGCTAATGCACTTGGAGTAAAACCCGAAGAATTGATAAAGGGTAAAAAATAGTTTATCTTTGTATTAAGAATAAAAAATGAAACGCTTAATAGTGCTTATATTTTTTTATGTTGTGGTAATAAAAGGTGTTGCGCAACCTATTCTTATAACTGTTAGCCCTATTACTTTTAGCACTTCAATTACAATTACTTTTACAGTTCCTACTACCAACACCGTAACACTTATAGCTTTGAAGTATATTAGCACATATTCTGTTGACCCCCATCCTGTACACACTTTTATAAATGATTCTTTAATGAATGCGGGAACTTATACTATTAATTACACTCCTGTTGGTTGGGATACTGGTTATTATTTTATTTCGTTGGGATTAATATACTCAAATGGTAGTGGAAGTGGTTCTCCAGTCAAAATTCATTATCAGGAGGCGACAACAGGTATAAACCAAATTAAAACCAACGCCTTACCTTTTATATACCCTAACCCTGCAAATAAATATATAACTATTAATTATGACGGCTTTAAAAAGATTAATGTAGTTGATTTGACTGGCAGAATAATTAAGTCGGTTTCTACAACTGATAATAAAATACCTGTTTCAGATATAAATACAGGTGAGTATATTATTAATGTTTACTCGGAAGAAGATAAACTACTGATTACCGATAAGCTGTATAAGACAGAGTAAACTCCTTTAATTTGTAAGACTTAATAAACAAAGAAAGAGGTGAAAGCCTCTCTCTTTGTTTTTACTTTTAGGGTTGTTTATGCTAACAAGATGTTTATTGTGTTAACCAGCATGCTCATTGCATCAACTATCATGAACATTGCATCAACCAGCATGCTCATTGCATCAACTATCATGCTCACTGCATCAACTATCATGAACATTGCATCAACCGGCATGAACATTGCATCAACTATCATGCTCATTGCATCAACCAACATGAACATTGCATCAACTATCATGAACATTGCATCAACCGGCATGCTCATTGCATCAACCGGCATGCTCATTGCATCAACTATCATGAACATTGCATCAACTATCATGCTCATTGCATCAACTATCATGCTCATTGCATCAATAAGCATTTCCTTAAACAAAAAATGCACGACTTTAGGGGTTAAAGTTGTAGTGTTTAGCTTATCTCTTTTGTTTCTTATTGTTGTTTCGCGTTATGGGATTGTAGTGGAAAGCCTTGCAGCGATGCAGGGATTTTTGTTTGTATGATGCAATATGGGGCTTATAACTACTACCTTTGCGACAAAAATTACCCGTGCCAACTTTCAGCGAGCTTAACCTATCTAAACAACTGCTAAAAGCCCTTAGCGATATAGGCTTTGAAAGCCCTACTCCTATTCAGGCAAAAGCGTTTCCTATTATTATGAGTGGCAGAGATGCCATTGCCATAGCACAAACAGGCACGGGCAAAACATTTTCGTATCTACTGCCTTTGCTAAGACAATTAACCTA
>CAJCJB010000194.1 GCA_903970545.1 Candidatus Saccharimonadota bacterium
TGTACCCGATTTAGATACAATACCGACGGTTCCCTTTTTAAACACAAAGCCAGGCATAATACCTACTTTAGCTTCGCCAGCGGTAATAACACCCGGACAGTTAGGCCCAATTAAACGGCAAGCTGGCCTGCCTTTTAAATATTCTTTTACAGCAATCATATCCTTTACGGGAATGCCTTCAGTAATACAAACAATAACCTTAATGCCAGCATCAGCAGCCTCCATAATGGCATCAGCAGCAAACGGGGCGGGAACAAAAATAATAGACACATCTGCACCTGCTTTGGCAACTGCATCGGCTACGGTATTAAACACAGGGCGGTCTAAGTGGGTTGTACCGCCTTTGCCGGGGGTAACACCACCAACAACATTGGTACCATATTCAATCATTTGGGTGGCATGAAAAGTACCTTCTCCACCTGTGAAACCCTGCACAATAACTTTAGAGTTTTTATTTACCAATACGCTCATACTATATATTTTGAATGTTTATTTTAATTTAAAAGAACGCGCTAAGATAAATAATCTCACTTAATTATATGATTTAATTAAAGAAATTTAAACACAGGTTTTAAACCTAATTATACCTGTTAAAATAAATACATTTTCAAGTTATAACATTAATAAGATGTTATATTTGTTATCATCAAAAAACTTAAACCATGACAAAAACTATCACACAAAAAGTAGTGTTTAAGAATACTACACCTAAAGATCTTTACGAGTTGTACATGGATGCTAAGAAGCATAGTGTAGCAACTGGAGAGCCTGCTAAAATAACAGCCAAAGAAGGAGCTAAGTTTACAGCTTACGATAATTATATAAGTGGCAAAAACCTTCATTTGGTAAAAGACCGGCTTATTGTGCAAAGTTGGAGAGGTGCTGACTGGGATAAAAATCATGTAGATTCTACCTTTATTATTAAACTTGAATCTAAGGGAAAAGATGTGGTGTTGCATGCCATACATGCTAATATACCTAATGAAGAAGTAGAAGGGATTAAGAGTGGTTGGCATGAGTTTTATTGGGAGCCATGGAAAAAGCATCTTGCAAGCAAGCCTGCTGCTAAAGCAAAAAAGAAGTAAAGTTTACTTTGCATACTAAGAGCCGGAATTAATTTCGGCTCTCCGTTTTATGGCTATGGAGTATATTTATATGCAATGAAGTCAAATAGTTTAAGTGAATTAAAAAAGAATTACAGGTAAGTATATCTTCTGCAAGCTAGTGTTGTACTCAGTTATATTAACATGGCACTTTATCAGCCAAACTTATTGTTCTGTTAAGCTAATTTTTATAATATAACCACTAATTCATATTTTTATCATTAGGTATTTAGCTTTTATCATACGTATTTGTGCTTTCATCATATTTTTCATATTTCATAAAACAGGTGAAATTGTTTAAAATATAACGAAAACTTAATGTTTACTTAACATCAAAACAAGTTTATAGGGGTATCTTCGCTACCTTATAAGGTGTTCTAAAATAGTTTTTACCAAACCTATTTATACATTTAAATGTATTTGCAATATAAAAAAACAATAACAGAATGATGAAAAGAATATTATTTGTAATCTCTATTGCTTTATTATTTAAAAACAACCTTCATTCCCAATCAGTACTGGTACAGTATGACGCCACCAGCTATAATACAACATTCTTTACATTAAGCCCTTCTTGTACAAGTACTCTAACGGCAAGTTATAGTACCTTGGGCATAAGTGCTTTATCTACTTCACCTTACGGATATTGCCCTGCACGATTTGCAGCCTGTGGGTATTTTCAGATTACTGCGGCAAGCCAGCCGGGCTATGCTTATTGTAACTCTGCAGTGCCTTCTTTATCTACTACGCCTGATTATATTTCTTTTACGGTTACCCCAAGTGCCAGTAATTGTGTGTACATAAGCCAGTTTAATATTACCATGGGGGCCTATGGCGGTTCCACCACACATGGAGCAGACCAAGTGTTGGTAGGGTATTCTACAGATGGTGGAGTTACGTGGGTTACCGGTCCTATATTTACTATAACACCTTCTACAGGAGGTGGGGGATCTACCGGAACCGGTAATTGTGCCCCTGCCCCTGCCCCTGGTAGCGGATGTGCCAGTATGGCACTTTTCACCTGGAACATAACCCCATTTAGTACTTTAAACCCGGTTATTTTTAAAGTTATACCTTATGATGCAACTAAATGTGATTGTACAAATGGAGCAAATGGAAATGACGAATGGGCCTTTACCCAGATTGAGGTTGATGGTATTGCAGCGCCAATACCGACTGTAACGGTAAATAGTCCAACAGTATGTGCAGGTTCATCTGTAAATTTAACAGCAGCAGGAGCTTCCACTTATACCTGGAATACAGGTTCATCAACTAATCCATTGAGTGTTACTCCCGGTGCAACTTCTTATACCGTAACAGGAACCAGTGCAGCAGGTTGCACCAATACCGCTGTTTCTACAGTAACAGTTGTTGCTAAACCTACAGTAACGGTAAATAGCCCAACGGTATGTGCGGGTTCTTCGGTAAATTTAACAGCAGCAGGTGCATCTACTTATACTTGGAATACAGGTTCAAGTGCTAATCCTTTGAGTGTAACACCGGGTGCAACTTCTTATAC
>CAJCJB010000195.1 GCA_903970545.1 Candidatus Saccharimonadota bacterium
TATCATCTGTTGAATTATTATCTATTAGTATAATCTCAAAGTTTCCTTTATGAAAATTATAAATAGATTCTATGCACTTAATTAAAAGCTCTTTTACATTATAATTTACAATAATTATGCTAAGAGATATTTGATTATTCAATGCTAAACTATTTTCTATAGATTACTTTAATATCTTTCTTTTCAAAAGAACTAACTGAGAACTAAATTTAATAAAAAAACCGGCTTTAGATGCAGAAGAAATTTCAGGATATTTTTTTGCTACTGTCTCAAAAGTATTTTTATTAGTAGTTGATTCTTTACTTTTAATAAACGCTTCGTAAACTCTCACTTTAAAATATGTTTTAAGCCTAACTTTATCAAAGAATGAAATGTTATTTCTGAAGTATAGAAAACAATCAGCATATATTAATTGATATACCATAAGTATTGGATCAATATTATTTATAATGTAACTCTTCGAGCTTGTATTTCGAAATGTAGCAGAATTTTCATGCACTCTGAAATGAGATAACTTTTCTGGTACATAAACTAATCCATAATTAGTTGCTATACGTAAAGTAAAATCTAAATCACATATTTGAGAAAGCTCATTATTAAAATAACCTATTTTATCAACTACATCTTTTCTAAACATGATAAACGAGGGTTCTCCTAAGAAGTTTAGTGCTATATTTTTTGCAGTAACTTTACAAATGGTATTTGAAGATATAACGTTTCTGTCTCTTACAACATTTGTATTTTCAAGTGTTCTTGCGTTCTTTTCGTAAAATGCCTTATTTGATAAATCTAAATTATCTGATAGTATGTAACTTCTTTTAGTAATAATTAGTTCCGTATCTTGATTAGTATAAGACATGAGCTTTGATATGCAATTAGGTTCCATGTAGTCATCTTGAAATAGGAATTTAATCCATTCTCCATTTGCTTTTTTAATACATTGGTTCCAATTTCCTACTAAACCTAAATTAACTTCATTTTTATATAACTGAATCCTATAATCCCTTTTTAAGTAAGATTCTATAATTTCTACTGTTGTATCAGTTGAACAATCATCACAAATAATTATTTCAAAATCAGTAAACGTTTGTTGGTAAATTGAATCTAAGCATTCTTTTAAATAAATAGCACCATTGTAAGTGGGAATGCAAATGCTAATTTTTAAGAACATTATATAGCTTTAATTTAACTAGTAGTCCTTTTATTTTTGATTTTACTTTTCTAGTCACCCTATGTCTTTTGTCTTTTAAGATTAGATTATTTTTCTTATAAGTATGAACCAAAATATGTATAAGTAAGTATAGTAGATATTGAAAGTGAAGTTGTTTAATTCTTGGATACATTTTTTTAACTGATAATAATTCCTTTAGAAGTGATTTATCTTCATTTTGATTTTTTATATACAAGTTAGCCTGATATAAAGTATAAAACAAATTATGTCTTAGCTTATATAGTTCCAGCATAGTACACTTTCTTCTAAACACCTTATAATCCGGATCGAATAACAGTAAACATAAAATAATTATTCTATCACTATAAAAGGATGTAAAATGTTTTTCTGAACTATTTTTTTGAGTAGTTGAAGAGTCATGTACTCTAAAATTAACTAACTTATTTGATAAGTATATGAAGCCATCAAGAACACCTATTCTAAGGCAATATTCTAAATCGCATAATTGTGCTATTTTAGAACTAAAGAGACCTATCTTTTTAATAATTGGTTTTCTAAACATTATAGAGGTAGGTTCTCCAATAAAGTTTGAAGGAAAATTATTTACTATTAAAGAAGAAAGATGTTTAGCTGAAATATGAGTAACCTCACTAGTACCAACCAATTGATACATTCTCGGGGTATCATTATATATTCTTCTAATTTCAGCACTTATATTATTCTCAAACAAGAACTCCCTCTCGCAAACAACCATTTGAGTATGGTTGTTAGTTGCCTGTATCATTTCTTGTAAACAGGTATTATACATTAAATCATCCTGAAAAACAAACTTTATCCATTCTCCATTTGCTAATTCAATGCAATGATTCCAATTACCAACTAATCCTAAGTTATTTTTATTTACAGTTAATTTTA
The DNA here is from genome assembly GCA_903970545.1 of Candidatus Saccharimonadota bacterium. GTDB lineage: Bacteria > Bacteroidota > Bacteroidia > B-17B0 > Aurantibacillaceae > PALSA-968. The sequence continues at coordinate 2,087 of CAJCJB010000195.1, forward strand.
TGCGGGAATCCTTTTCTTGAAAATTTTTTACAATTTCAAATGTATTATCTGTAGAACAATCATCACAAACAATTATTTCAAAATCAGTATATGTCTGCTCTTGAACAGATTGTAAGCACTCTTTTAAATATTTACTGCCATTATAGGTAGGAATACAAACGCTAATCATTAACTATACGGGGTGGTTTTAGTTTATTCCACAGCCTTTTAATTTTTAGCTTATGGTAAATGAATAATAGAGGAACCAAGACTATTTTTTTAGCCCGTTGATAAACAGCCAGACTACGATAATAAATAGATAAAGATTGTAGTTTATATATTTTCTTTAGGTCTGGGTTAAATCCATCCTTTTGAAGTAGTTTAAAATCAAAGAGCGAATCTTTTTTATTTACTCTTTTAATTAACTTAATATAATAATTAGGATTGTGGTTGAATGAATGATAGAATATACCCGGATAATCTTGATCAAGAAAGGAATTAAATATTATTTTCTTTTTTATTAAGGGGTAACCATCCTTTATCATTTTAGGGACGGCATAAACTGATGGGTTATATTTTTGAAGATATTCTTTATACAAAAACCAAGCGTTAGTCTTTAAACCCAATTCCTGTATATATATACATAGACCTAACTCATATATTTTAATTACTTCTAATCTATCTTCAAGAATACCATGTTTTTTAAAATAATTTAGTGTAGGTATTATGGCTTTCTTATTAATAGTTAAAAAGAAAGACTGAATATGGTATATTATTTCTTGTGAATCATTAATACCTGCATAATCTATAGACTGGTTATCTAGCCAACTAAAATAATCATCTAACGGTTTAAACAGTATACAAGAGTCATTTACCAAGCCAAGTCTATCATATTGTTCGACATCATATTTTAACATGGCTTTATACCACATGCCAAAATCATACCCTTCATTTGTCACAAAAAAGGATTCTATATTATTTGTTTGTAGAAAAGAAGCAGAAGTATCTGATAAATTCTTTTCGTTGGTAACAAATATTACTTTGGTAAAATGTCCGGTTAATTCTTTAACATAGTACTGAACATAATTAGGAATATCAGAAGAATTGAAATAACTGCAAAAAAGACAAATCGATTTCATGCTAATGTAACTTATTTTGAATCGGTATGTAGTAAATACTCATTTACAATACTCTCGGTTACACCAATATTTTTTATTGTACCGCTTTCTAAATAAATAGATTTTGGACAAAGATTTACCATCGCCTTCATATTATGACTAACAAATAGAATAGTACGGCCTTCATCTTTACTTATAGATTCCATTTTTGCTGCAGACTTTTTTTGAAATTGAGCATCACCAACTGCTAATACTTCATCAACAATTAAAATATCGGGTTCCATGTGTACTGCTACTGAGAATGCCAAACGAACAAACATACCTGATGAGTATCGTTTTACAGGCATGTCTAAAAATTTATCTATTTCAGAAAAAGCAACTATTTCATCAAACTTTTTTTCGATTTCCTTCCTAGTCATCCCAAGTATAACACCATTCAGATAAATGTTTTCTCTGCCCGATAATTCAGGATGGAAACCTGTACCTACTTCTAATAAACTGGCTATTTTACCTTCCAACATAATTCGCCCTTCGGTAGGATATACTACACGGCTTAAGATTTTTAATAAAGTTGATTTACCGGCACCATTACGCCCAATAATACCTATGCGATCTCCCTGATTTATTTCAAAACTTACATTTTTTAGCGCCCAGAATTCCTCTTCGGTTTGTTTAGCTGTTCGATTAGCAGAGAAAATATTTTTTGCGCCTTGAACAATTGTATCGCGCAGGGTGGCATAACTATCTTGCTTTTGATGGCGTATGCGGTATTTTTTACCTAAATTTTCTACAGTAATAATGGCACTCATAATTATATAATATCTACAAAGTCTTTTTCTACTTTTCTAAAAAAGGAAATCCCTAAAAGAAGTATTAATAAAGAGACTGTTAAAGACATATAAATACCGGGTAAGTATAAGGGTGCTCTACTACCTCCAATTACAGACCATCTAAAACCATCTATTACACCTGCCATTGGGTTTAAATAATAAAATACTTTCCATCTTTCGGGTACTAAGCTGCTACCTGTATTACTATTATAGCCAACTGGAGAAATAAACAAGCCCAATTGTAATAAGAAGGGAACTATAAATTTAAAATCGCGAAAACGTACATTTAATGCCGAAATAAGAAATCCGGCACCTAAGGAAGTAGCAAAGGCAATAGCTAAAAAAAGGGGTAAAGCAACAATAGTCCATGCGGGAACAAAGCCGTAAAATAGCATTAGTAAACAAAGTATACCAAATGAGATAGCAAAATCAACCAAGCTGATAGAAATAGCACTGATAGGAAATATCATCCGCGGAAAATAAACTTTGGTAAGTATTTCCGAATTATTTACTAAAGAGTTACTGGCATCTGTAAGTGCATTGGAGAAAAACTGCCAGGGCAATATAGCACAACATACCATAATTGAATAAGGGATTCCGTTATCCGGCAAATGGGCTATTCTGCCAAAAACAATGGTAAATACAAAAATAGTAAGTAGTGGACGAAAGGCACTCCATGCAATACCTAAAAATGTTTGCTTATAACGTATCAGTATATCTCTAAGAGTCAGGTAATATAATAGTTCTCTGTAACTCCATAAATCACGCCAGTAGGCACTGGTTTCCTTCCCGGATTCTATGATAATTCTTTTGGGGACCATTTTCTTTATTTACAAGGGGGATAAAGTTATACCTATTTTTTGTTCTGCCAAAGCATTACAAAATCGTTCATGTAATAGTTATTACCAATATCAAAATCTTCCACCTTTTCAATCTTAAAGCCCAGTTTAAAATAAAAGTTTATTGATTTATAATTTTGTCGGTTTACGGTTAACCTTATTGTTTTGGGTGAGTATAATTCTTCCACTATCTTATTAAATACCAAAGTACCTAAACCTGTATTTTGTTTTTCCTGAAGAA
>CAJCJB010000196.1 GCA_903970545.1 Candidatus Saccharimonadota bacterium
CGAGTTTATATGGATGAAAAACATAGTTCCTAATCTGGCTGCCCCACTCAATCTTTTTCTTGTTGGCTTCCACGGCTTGTCGGGCTTCGTTACGCTTGCGCATTTCAATTTCATACAACTGAGACTTTAGCATTTGCATGGCACGTTCTCTATTACCCAGCTGAGAGCGCTCTATCTGACACATAACCTGTATGCCCGTAGGTAAATGTTTTATCAATACTTTGGTTTCTACCTTGTTCACGTTTTGTCCGCCGGCACCACCAGAGCGGGCTGTGCTAATTTCAATATCAGCCGGAGGGATGTTTATTTCAATCGTATCATCAATAATAGGATATACATATACCGATGCAAACGAGGTGTGGCGCTTGGCATTGGCATCAAACGGAGAGATGCGCACCAAACGATGTACGCCGTTTTCTCCTTTTAAATACCCATAAGCATAAGCCCCTTCTATTTGCAGAGAGACGGATTTAATACCCGCCGCATCACCATCCTGGTGGTCGTTTTCAGACACCGTGCAACCGTTCTTTTCTGCCCACATAATATACATGCGCATCAGCATGCTGGCCCAGTCGCAGCTTTCGGTGCCGCCCGCGCCTGCGTTTATTTCTACCACGCAGTTCAGCACATCTTCTTTGCCGCCCAGCATGTTTTTAAACTCCAGGCTTTCCAGCTTTTTGTAAGCAAGTTTAAACTGTTGTTCGGTTTCTTCTGCCGTGGCTTCGCCTGCTTTGTGAAACTCGTATAGCGTAGTGGTATCCTCTACCATGCGTTCAAGCTCGGCGTAGGCGTTAGTCCAGTCTTTTTTAATTTTTATGGCACGCAAAAGCTGTTCGGCTTTTTTGGCGTCGTTCCAAAAATCAGGTGCAAGCGTTTTTTCTTCTTCCTGAATTATTTCGTGAAGCTTACTGTCGATGTCAAAGATGCCTCCTCAACGCCTGGGTGCGCTCTAGGAGGTCTTTCAACTGGTCTGATGTAAACATGGGGCTAAGGTATAAATTATTATTGATTGGGCGTTACGGCGATTACGCCGTCGGGCTTTACGCGCTGCAGGCAGCTTGCTGCAAATGCTTTAGCATTCAGCGATACCGATTTAAAACAATAAAAGAAGCTGAGCTAATCCCTAACGCAATAACTTATTGTTTTGGCATTTATATCGCACTTTGGCGCGATTGATTTAATGATGTTTAGATTTAATTGGAGAAGCAGCTATTTTAAGAGCTTCTTTAAAGGGAAGGTTTATCTTTAAGGTTTTAGAGCCTTGATTTCTTTCCTTTGCAGATTCAGATTTTATTTTTTTTGTTTTCACTATCACAAATTTACGTTTTTTAGTTTTCTTTTTCATGCACTTATAAAGTTTAGAATCATTCTAAATACACGTATTAGGTGTATGTTGTGGTTATTTGCACTAATTTTGGGTTAGTATTTACAGGCGTTAGTTGTGCTTGGTGATGAAAACCTCGAAATGTTCATCCACCCAAAAGTAAACCCGACTAACTATTTGTCTTGTGCCCGCATGGGCGTGGACTTTAGTTTATTTGGTTTACGGGTTCTTCGAGGTACCTCATCACAAGTAAGTCTATTGGTTCCACGCCCTGATTATTAACCAGCTTCATTGGAACTCGAAGCAATAGATTTCGAGCCAATGAGAAAGTTAATCGTAGCTATCACTTTGTTTTTATCTGTAAATGTGTTAGCTCAAGTATGGGTAAATGGGTATTACAGAAAAGATGGTACTTATGTACAAGGGTACTATAGTTCGTCTCCCAATAGTACACCTTATGATAATTGGTCAACACAAGGTAATGTAAATCCTTATACTGGACAACCCGGTACAATTAACCCAAATGGAAGTACTAACAATAATGGTGTTATGGGCAATTATTCAATAGGTAGTGGTTCTATATATGCCCCACCTGCCGCTACACCACCAACTCAATATTACTATAATTCAAGTGGTACAAGTCTTTTAAACTGGATGCTTACCAGTAGGCGAAGTAGTTCTTTCCTTTTAGGAAAGAATGAGGCTAAAAACACATACAAAGTTAAAAAATACATATTTTGGTCTTCATTTGGATCAACTGCTATTTTCATGCCTGTTGGTGCAGCAGTATTTATAGGAGAAAATTTTATAAGGAAAAAGATAGATACTGGTGGAACGGGAGATTATTCACAAGGATATAGGAAAAAGGCGCGAAGAAAAATATTTTGGAAATCATTCGGAGGTTTTACCCTCGGATTAATAACCAACATTGCTATAGGCTTTGTTATAGAAAGAAAAATTTACGTTTACGTAGGACAAAAACAATAACCAATGAAAATGCACGAAAGGAATGTTTCAGAAGAAATTAAAAAGAAGCTAATGGAGAAATTAGCTAAGAAAATGTTAGAAGTAAAACAATCAATATTAGAAGAAAGAGATAAAAATAACCCTAAAATCACACCACATGACACAAGAAATAAACCTTGATAATTGCGCAAACCATGACTTTTGCGGACAAAAACACAAGTGGAATAAAGAAAAGTTTAGTTCTATTCCTATTGATGTAGATAAGATAAAATACTTTTTATGTAAAAAGTGCCTTAATGAGTTTGAGGTAGCAATATCATTAAAAGCAGGTACTGTTGGAAATTTTATACGTCTAAAACAAAAGGCAGAAAAGGCTTTTCAAGATAAGGTTTAATTTTGTTGCTAAATTGGCTATAAGCCTCTACTTGTTGTTCATAAGTAGTATATGAACCGTCTTTGTTTTTTACGCAATCATCAAAAAAGGTTTTAATTATTTTTTGAACTTCAATAGGTAATTTATCAGGCATTAGGATTAGATATTAATTGTGAATATTTAAGTCTTCCGTGCGCATTAGCAATAGTTAATTCAAATCTTTCGGCATCCGTTTGTTTACGGGTGTTGAATTTGTAATCGAACTCAGCTAAATAGCGATTGATGTGTTTTTTAGATACATGAAAATAAGTTCCGATAACAGCGCGTTTAACGTGCGACCAGTAATTTTCAATAGGGTTAGTTGTCGCTCCAGTATCGGAAACGTATTGATATGCTCCGTGGTCGCAAACATCGTGAATGTAATTCTCTTTTAACCCTCGGTAAGCAAACCATTCGTCGCTCATAATTTTGCTGCCGAATGGTGCGTATTGTTCAATGATAGGAACTAATGTTTCTCGTTTTACATCCGGGACAGCCTTTGATTTGACTTTGCCGTCTGTTTCCATAATTCCAAAAACATTAATTTTCTCTGAACTTCCACGACCTTGTTGCCCTTTTGTTCGTTTATTGTAATGTTTGTTTTTCTGCTTTCCTCCGATATATGTCTCGTCAACACACATTGTACCCTCTAAGGCTTCCGGCGCTAGATTAGAAAACATGATTCTAAGCCTTTGCAGCATAAACCAGGCTGTCTTTTGAGTTACCCCAATCTCTTTAGCTAACTGCACCGAACTAACCCCTCGTTTATATGATGAACACATCCAAATAGCAGCAAACCACTTAACAAGAGATACTTTAGTGTTCTCAAAGATTGTATTGGTTAATACATTGAACTTTTTATCACATTCAAAGCATCTGAACGTGTGCTTATCATTATAAGCGTAGATTTTCTTGGTGTTCCCACAATGCGGGCAAGCTGATGGTTTTTCGCAACAATTCCATAACGCAGATTTCAAATAATTCAAACAGTCAACTTTCGATTTGAAATGAACCACCAGTTCCACCAAGTTTTTAAACTCAGTTAACTGTTTCATGCTGTAAATTTAAGGGTTATTACATAAATAGATTACATTTGATTAATGGATTTATTCACATATAAAAGGGCTTTAGCGATTGCAGAAGCCGAAATTCAAAGCAAACTGAATACAGAAGAAAAGCTAAACGAGTTAAGGGTTAAAATCGCTGTATTTAAGCAAAAGATTAAAGAATTAGAAAGTCAATCCTCGTCTGAGGACGCGCGGGATAAAAACAGATACACCATGACGGCTATCATTGAGACACTAAAGCCTTTTAAAAAGCACATTATTAACATCGCAATTGGATTGATTATAGCGTATTGTGTTTACGCTTTTGGTTGGAATAAATAATCAGACTAATTTAGTCCGCCGAAGTGGTATATAAATGCCATTGTTTTTTTAAATAAATATCGATTCCGTTATAACTTATATGAAAATTATGCCCATACAACTCTACTATAGACCAATAATTAGTTCCTGTTTCATAACCATCAGTATTTCTTGTTGGAATATTATTGGTTCTAAAAAAAAATAAATTATAGAAAATAGTGTCGGTACTATTACGTTTAAAATATGTAAAGGTGAGACTTTGAGAGTCATAGAAAGTAAATTGATTTTTTGTAAAAGGTATATTACCGTTTTTACCTACAAAAGTAAAATCGCCATTAATAGGATAGCCTTGAAATGAATAAGGGGAAAATTTTAGACCAATATCAGTTAAAGTTTCTGGGCTTAATAAACTATCAAAATCATGACTATGCTCAACACCATATACTTGGTAAGAGGTTATATTCCATGTGCCCTCTATACGTTTAGTAGGTCTTCTAAAGGATATAAAAGGGTCTTCTGGGTATTTGTGACAGCTAACAAAACCAATTAAGGTAATTAATGCAATTAGTATTTTAAATTCACGTTTCATCTCAAGCAAATATACCAAAACAACCCTTAAAAGTGCATTTTCATAAAAACCGTTTAAAAAATAAAACGACCGCTTATCGAAAAAACCATACCGTTTAATAAAAAAATCCTACCGTTCGTTAAATAATCTCCTTTTCGCTTTTTCAATGTAGTATCTTAGCTATAACAAATAGAAATAATGAGCCAAATATCAAATTATATAGTA
>CAJCJB010000197.1 GCA_903970545.1 Candidatus Saccharimonadota bacterium
AGCGTAAAAGTATTGGCTAATTGTAAAATGAGTTACTTTGTACAGGTTTTCTTTTCAACAATAAGATATGATTAAAAAGTTTTGGTGGATTGCTGCGTTTGTGGTTGGACTATCATTAGTCTTGATGTTTCAGTACAAAAAGTATCGCGTGGCTCCCAAAGCAGATTTAGCAAACTTAGTTTGCAATGATACAACAGGGAAACCCATAAACATATCAAGCTTTAAAGGAAAGAAAGTAATGCTTTGCTTTTTTGCTACCTGGTGCGGCGATTGTATGCTGGAAATGAAACTGCTTAATGAAGTAAAGAAAACATCTTTAAAAGATGTAGAGGTAGTTACCATTAGCGATGAGCCAATGAACAAGATAACAGCCTTTGCACAGAGAAAACAATATCCTTACACCTTTCTGCAATTACCCATACCGTTTGCCAGTATTGATATTTACGCCATTCCGGTAACATACTTACTTAACGCCAAAGGAGAAGTTGTATACTCTAAAGTGGGCGCTATCAATTGGAAAGACCCATCGGTTGTTTCTTTTACGGAAGAGACGTTGAAGTAGGTTGTTATTTCCCTCTCCTCTTAGGAGAGGGATTAAGGGTGAGGTCGTACACCAGACAAATAAGTTTCAATCTTTGCTATTACCTTATGGGCTTCCGCAAAAACATCTTCATTTGTAAAGCGCATAACCGTTAAACCAAGTTCTTTAATTTCAGCTTCACGAATTTCATCATAGGCTTTTATCTCATCTAATAAATGAACATCTCCATCCAATTCTATGACAAGTTTTGCTTTATGACAATAAAAATCTGCTATGTATTTGTTTGTAGGGTGCTGTCGCCTGAATTTAAATCCTTTCACTTTGCGGTTTCTTATCATTTGCCACAATAACCATTCAGCAGAAGTTTCATCTTTACGCAGTTGCCTTGCACGCAGATAGCTTTTTGTATTCGCACCAAAGTATAAGGGTTGTTTACTTTGCATCTAACAAAGCTAAGAAATGTTAGTCAGTTGACCTCACCCCGACCCTCTCCTTAAAGGAGAGGGAGACGATAGAGTTGCTTTGTTATTTCCCTCTCCTCGCAGGAGAGGGATTAAGGGTGAGGTCGGAAGGTTTTACGCGCTGGCAGCTTGCTCCAATTCATAAAGTTTGTCAATATGTTTTTAAAACATAATTTGAAGCAAATACCCCATAAGTATATAGACTATTTGAAATGAAAGGATTGCAATTAATATTATTTTATAATCCTCTCTGTTTATATCTTTACTATGATTGATAAGAGTGATTAAAATTGCCACATAAACTATGAAATAGAAAAAAAAAAACAAACATCATTATAAATCCTAATCCCTCTCCAGATAAATCTCTTCTATGATTATACTGATGTATTAATCCTACACAGCTAAAATAAACTAAAAGCAAAAAGTATATGATAAAGAATAAAACGCAAAACCAACGTCTTTTTAAAAGCCCTTTATTGTATTTAGCAATTGCATATTTCATTTCATCCCCTAAAACTACCAATAATTCTTTTACCTCTTCCTCCCCACAAACTCCAACACACTTTCCGGTGGACGGGCAATAACAGCCTTATATTCATCAACCACAATAGGGCGTTGAAGCAGCGTTTGGTTTTCAATCAGTATCTGTATCCACTCCTCATCTTTAAAGTTTTTACCTTTAAACTTCTTCTTAAAGATGTCTTCGTTCGTACGGATAATATCAATTGGCTTCAGGTTCAACTTCATCAGTAAGTTCTTCAAAACCTTCTTGGTAAGAGGTGTTTTAAGGTACTCCACCACCTCTGTTTCAATACCTTTTTCGGTTAACAGGGCTAAGGCTTCTCTGCTTTTAGAGCAACGGGCATTATGGTAAACAATCAGTTTCTTCATTTATAAGTATCATCCTTTATTTCTATGTCTAAATAATTCATCTGTAGTAATAAATCTTTTAAAATTCTTTTTAGCGAGTCCTTTAATTAGAGCTTTATCTCCACTCCAGATTTTACATTTAAAATACTTGGCATAAGCTACATACTGAATATCTTTTGGATCGACATCCATAACCAATTTTTCAGCTTCTAACCAAATAGAAGTTTTAATTTGTTCTTCAGAAATAAACGTAATGTCTTTGTATATTTGAAACTCAGCTTCCTGAATTTGTTCAAGCGTTAATCCTGAAATTTTACCAATCTTTGAATAATGTTTTCTTATTTCTATTCTTAAAAAATCAGGAGCAATAAAGTCAAGATGCTTTTTAGAGTTTATGAGTAAATCCCCAATTTTACTATTCGTATTTAGAATAGCGCTAAAGATGATATTAGCATCAACTATTATCCTCACTTTACCAATCGTTTGCGGTTTTTAGCCCACCAAGAAGCATTTACTTCATCAGCAAGTTTATCCGCATCCGTTTGTTTGGCTTTACTCTTAGATGTCGCCTCCAAATATTTCACATAATCAATCAGTCGTTGAAGCCCAAAGCTATCTACCGATGAAGAAACTGTTATTACAATTTGATTATTTGTTGTGCGTTCAATCAGCATTTTCACTTAAATTTTTATAACTCCAAAGGTACTAAAAAAGCAACTCATTTTATTATGCACCAATTTTAAAATTAATCGATTACTTTACTAATATTCACATTTTGCTGTTGTTTAAAATTATTATCTTAGACAAAATTTTATAACATGAGTCGCGAAGCTTTGAAAACCACTACAGGGTTAAGTTTTGAAGAGTTTAAAACTACCGTATTAAATGATTTCCGTATTGTAAATGAAAGCCGACAAACTAGTTTATTAGGCAGAAAAGAAGTGCTTACAGGTAAAGCTAAGTTTGGCATTTTTGGCGATGGCAAAGAAGTAGCGCAAATTGCCATGGCTAAGGTTTTTAAACCCGGCGATTTTAGAAGTGGCTACTACCGCGACCAAACCTTTATGATGGCTATTGGTGCGCTTTCTTTGGAACAATATTTTGCAGGCTTGTATGGCGACCCGGATATAAACCATGACCCTATGAGTGCCGGAAGACAGATGGGCGGGCACTTTGCTACTCCGTTTTTAGATGAGCATGGTAACTTCTTGGACTTGGTTAACCGCAAAAACTCTTCGGCTGATATTTCTCCTACCGCAGGGCAGATGCCCCGTTTGTTGGGATTGGCTTATGCTTCTTATTTCTTTAGAATTAATAAAGAACTTCAAACAAAGGACTTTGCACATCTGTCTAACAAAGGCAATGAAGTTGCTTTTGGCACTATTGGCGATGCCTCCACATCTGAAGGTCCTTTTTGGGAAACCATGAATGCCGCCGCTGTGTTGCAAGTTCCTTTATTAATGAGCGTTTGGGATGATGGGCATGGCATATCTGTTCCTAAAAAATACCAGACTACCAAAGAAAGCATTAGCGATGCCTTGGCAGGTTTTCAACGTACAAAAGATAAACCTGGGTTTGAGATATTATTGACCAAAGGTTGGGATTACGCTCACTTATGTGAGACCTATGAGAAAGCCGTTAAGGTTTGTCGCGAAGAACACGTACCTGTTTTGGTGCATGTAGAGGAAGTAACCCAGCCGCAAGGGCATTCCACTTCTGGTTCTCATGAAAGATATAAAGACAAGGCTCGTTTGCAGTGGGAAGCTGATTTTGATTGCGTAAAACAAATGCGCGAGTGGATTATCCAAAATGCATTAGCTACCGAAGTTGAATTAAACAAGATTGAAGAAGATGCTAAAGCTGCCGTACTTGCTGCTAAAAATGCCGCATGGAAAGCCTACTTAGAGCCTATCAAAAAAGAAGTTGCCGAAGTTGCCGCTTTGTTTACCGAACTTGAACAAAGCAACAAAGGTTCTTTCATCACCGCTATAAAAAATGAATTACTAGCTATTAAAGAGCCTATTCGTAAAGATATTCACGTGGCTGCCAAGCGTGTGTTGCGTTTAACCAAAGATGAAAACTTACCTGCACGTAATAAACTATCCGATTGGTTAGGGCTTGCCCGCATTGAAAATGATGAGCGTTACAGTTCTACTTTACATTCTAATACGGCGCTTCATATTTCTCCCACAAATGCTGAATATGGCAGCGACCAAAAGCAAATGGATGGACGCGAAATTCTGCGTGATAACTTTGATGCGATACTTGGTAAATATCCCCAAACATTAATCTTTGGAGAAGATGCCGGAAAGATTGGCGGCGTTAACCAAGGCTTAGAAGGCTTACAAAAGAAATACGGAGAACACCGTGTGTTTGATACCGGAATCAGAGAATGCACCATTATGGGTCAGGCTATTGGGCTTGCCATGCGTGGTTTGCGCCCCATTGCCGAGATTCAGTATTTAGATTATTTGTTATATGCGCTTCAGGTAATGAGCGATGATTTGGCTACTGTGCAGTGGCGTACCAAAGGCAGACAAAAAGCCCCTGTTATTATCCGCACACGCGGACACCGTTTAGAAGGTGTGTGGCATAGCGGCTCGCCCATGGGTATGATTATCAGTGCTTGCCGTGGTATTCATATTTGTGTGCCCCGTAATATGACAAAAGCAGCAGGTTTCTATAATACTTTATTAGAAGCTGATGAACCTGCTTTGGTTATTGAACCTTTGAATGGCTATCGTTTAAAAGAATTGCAACCAACCAACTTTGGTGCCTTTAAAACTCCGTTGGGCATCCCTGAAACCATACAAGAGGGTAGCGATGTAACAATTGTTACATACGGTTCTTGCATACGTGTGGCGCAGGATGCCATGAAGCAATTGCAGGAACACAACATTTCGGTTGAGCTGATTGATGTGCAAACCCTATTGCCTTTTGATATTAACCACCATATTGTAGAATCGTTAAAGAAAACAAACCGCGTGTTGTTTTTAGACGAGGATGTACCGGGTGGTGCTACGGCTTATTTGATGCAACAGGTGTTGGAGGTACAAGGCGGTTATCAGTTTTTAGATGCCGAGCCTGTTACCCTTGCCGCTAAGGAGCATCGTCCTGCCTATGGCACCGATGGCGACTACTTTAGCAAACCTAATGCCGATGATGTGTTTGATGCCGTTTATAACCTGATGCACGAGGCAAATCCTGCACAGTATCCGGCTATTTATTAGGCTTTTTACAAGACAGTTTCCACGCATTAAGACCAAAATCAGAAGCGTATGAATGTTTTTGTAACATTAACTACTTAATATATGAAGCGTATTAACGTTAATGTTACAATAACCACTTAACACGCCATGCGTATTGACATAAATGTTACAATAACTCCTTAACGGATGACACGCATTAACGTTTTTGATACATTAACCACTTAACGCATCATTCGTATTGATGTAAATGTTACAATAACTACTTACCGCGTTGAACGTATTAACGTAAATGTTACAATAACCACTTAACATGTAAAAAGTACTAACGTAAATACTACATTTTGGTTAGAACGCCTGAAAAAATGCTTAATTGCTTAAACTTAACAATAAGATAATGCAGTTTTTTAGGCTTGTTGTTGTATATTTGTAAGTAATAAAGGTTAAAATAGGATGAAAAGACTGGTATTTATAGTATTGCTTATTGGTTTTGAGCGGGTAAATGCGCAAACCTGGGTAACCATACCCGATGCCAACTTTGCTTCTTATTTAAGAGGATTAATACCTACCGCAATGAGTGGCAACCAAATGAATACAAGCAGTATATTAGTTACAACAACAACTCAAAAAATAACTGCTAGTAGTTATAGTATTACAAGTTTAAGTGGTGTTCAATATTTCACTTCACTTACTTATTTAGGTTGCAATGATAATCAATTAACAAGCCTTCCTGCTTTGCCTAATACACTTACTTTTTTGGATTGTTCTAGTAATAATTTAACAAGCTTACCAGTATTACCTAATTCACTCACTGTTTTAAATTGCAATACTAATTCATTAACAACACTTCCTACTTTACCTAGTAGGCTTGATACTTTAATTTGTTCTACCAATGCATTAACAACACTTCCTAATTTACCTAATTCACTCACTGATTTAGTTTGTGATTATAATTCTTTAACTAATCTTCCTACTCTACCCGATTCGCTTCAATATTTATATTGTGCGAACAATAATATTTCTTGCTTCCCAACTTTTCCTAATACTATTGTTTATTTACTCATAGACCCTAATCCTTATAATTGTTTACCTAATCATTTGTTGCCTCCTGCAATGGCTATCTCCGATTGTGAAACCCCACTTTGCGCAGCAGGTAATAGCAATAGTTGTGCGGTGGCGGGTATACAACAGGTTGCAGGTATCAATAATCAGGTAACAGTTTATCCTAACCCTGCTAAAGAAAGCCTCACCCTAACCCTCTCCCAAGGAGAGGGAACAGTAAATATTAGTATGTATGATATGTTAGGTAAATTGGTTAAGCAACATACCTACTCCCCTCCTTCGGAGGGGAAGGGGGAGGCTCTTGATGTAAGCAGTTTAAGCGAAGGTGTTTATAACCTAAGTATTTCAACCCCTGATGGTGTTGCTAATAAGCGGGTGGTTATAGAGAGATAATTTTCTTTTACTAATTTTACACCACACTATTTAAGCATGAAAGAAAGCCACACCCTTCGACAAGCTCAGGATGACATACGCAGATTAGTACAGATAATAGCTATAGCGTTGTTTCTCCTTCCCTTTGGGAAGGCAGGGATGGGTTATGCTCAAACCTATGTAGCCATACCCGATTCTAACTTTGTGCATTACCTTAAAAGCATTATACCTACTGCCATGAGTGGCGACCAACTTAATACAAGTAGTACCTTGGTTACCACCACTACACATTCTATAAATGTTGCAAACAGCAGCATTGCCAGCTTAAGTGGCGTTCAGTACTTTACATCACTTACGTATTTAAACTGCGATAGCAATAGTTTACCCAGCCTGCCTGTATTACCTAACAGCATTCAGTTTTTGCGTTGCTCTAATAACTATATGGATACGCTGCCTGCCTTGCCAACCTCGCTTCAGGTTCTGTATTGCTCGTCTAATTATTTATCAAAACTACCTGCTCTGCCTGCATCGCTTGTTAATATAGCTTGTTATACTAATTACATAACCACCCTTCCAGCTTTGCCTAATGCGCTTACCCAATTGGTTTGTTCCGGTAATTCATTAACCAGTCTGCCTACTTTACCAATATCTATTAATGCCTTGTATTGCGATAACAATTCTTTAGCAAGTCTTCCTGCTTTACCTAACTCGCTGCAAACCTTATTTTGTAATGATAATTTTTTAACAACCTTGCCTACCTTACCTAATGCTTTGCAAACTTTACAATGCGGAAATAATAATATAGCCTGTTTCCCTACTTTTCCTAATTCTATTACTACTGTTAATATAGACCCTAATCCTTTTTATTGTTTACCTAATTATATTTCTGGTATGAGTACAACTGATTTAGGAACTTCACTATGTGCAAACAGTAACCCCGGTAATTGCTATTACGCAGGCATAAATGAGTTAAAAGTTTTAGGCGATGAGCTAAAAGTTTATCCTAATCCTGCTAAAGATATTTTAAATGTTGAAGGTTTATTGGTAAATGAAAACTCAAGCATAGCAATAACCGATATGTTGGGTAAAGAGGTTTTGAATAGAAGCCTCACCCCTGCCCTCTCCAAAGGAGAGGGAGTTACAATTGATGTAAGTAGTTTAAGCGAAGGAGTTTATAACCTTAGTATTTCTACAACAGAAGGTGTAGTAAATAAGCGGGTAGTTATTGAGAGGTAGGCTGTCATTTCGAACGAAGAGAGAAATCTAACTGGTAGTATCTCCAAATAGATTTCTCAGTCGTGCCTTCTTCGAAATGACAAAGTAGATTGCTTATTGATAATTTTGTTTATTTTTGAATTCACTTTATAAGTTATCATTATGATTAAGAAACTCTTTTTATTATCTGTATTGTCTGTATCGGCAGCACTTGGCTATTCTCAGGATAAACAAGAAGATGTAACCAAAATGATTCGCGAAGTAATACCTGTGCAGGTGGATAAATCATTGTTTAAAACTACTCCCCCTCCTCCACCGCCAACACCGGTTGCTACCGATAAAAAGGGGAAGAAACAACCTGTTACAGAGCCTCCTCCAACTGATACCCCGCCTGATACCGGTTCTACTGCAATGCCTGCACCTGCTTCTGAGATAGCTAAACGTGCACAAATTTGGATGGATACTAAATACACTAAATACACCAAGAGTAATTGTGCCAATGGTAAG
>CAJCJB010000198.1 GCA_903970545.1 Candidatus Saccharimonadota bacterium
AAAGTGACCCTACTTAAATTAGATCCTTACATCAATGTTGATCCCGGTACGATGAATCCATCACAGCATGGTGAAGTGTTTGTGACGGATGATGGGGGTGAAACCGATTTGGATTTAGGGCATTACGAGCGTTTTCTGAATGTACCCACATCACGTGCAAACAATGTTACTACAGGCAGAATTTATCAGAACGTAATAGAGAAAGAGCGCAAGGGAGATTATTTGGGTAAAACCGTACAGGTAATTCCGCACATAACCGATGAGATTAAAAACCGCATTAAAGAACTTGGCAAAACCGGACAGTTTCAGTTTGTAATTACGGAGATAGGTGGTACTGTTGGTGATATAGAGTCTCTGCCTTATATAGAAGCCGTTCGTCAGTTAAAGTGGGAGATGGGTAATAATTGCATGGTTGTTCACTTAACGCTGTTGCCTTATTTATCTACCACAGGTGAGCTTAAAACAAAACCAACCCAACACTCCGTAAAATTGTTATTAGAAAGTGGCGTGCAACCTGATGTGTTGGTTTGCCGTGCAGAGCATGCCCTTAATAAAGATATCCGTCGTAAACTGGCTTTGTTTTGCAACGTTGAGCCTGATGCAGTGATTGAAGCCCGCGATGCTTCCAGCATTTATGAAGTCCCTCTTTTAATGGAAAGAGAACAATTAGATGCCATCGTATTACGGAAATTGGGTTTAGATAATACCCATACACAAGTTGATTTGGGGCAATGGAAACAGTTCTTACATAAACTCCATCATCCTAAAAAAGAAGTTAAAATTGGGTTGATTGGTAAATATGTAGAACTTAAAGACTCCTACAAATCGATCTCCGAAGCCTTTGTGCATTCGGGTGCAGTTAATGAATGTAAAGTGGTTATAGAGTGGATACACTCTGAAAACCTTACAGAAGAAAACATTACCGAAAAACTAAAGAACCTGAAAGGAATATTAGTAGCACCTGGTTTTGGAAGCAGAGGTATAGAAGGTAAGATACTTACTATTAAATATGCGCGCGAGAATAACATACCCTTCCTTGGTATTTGCCTTGGTATGCAATGTGCCGTTATAGAATTTGCCCGCAACGTAATGGGTTTAAAAGATGCACATAGCCGCGAGATGAACCCTGCTACCAGCAGTCCGGTTATTGATTTGTTGGAAGCACAAAAAAATATCTCACACATGGGTGGTACCATGCGTTTGGGTGCTTACCCTTGTCATATAGAAGAAGGCACCTTCGCTTTCAAAGCATATAACAGAACCGATATTACCGAGCGCCACCGGCACCGCTATGAGTTTAATAACGAATATACCAAACAGTTTGAAGCAGCAGGTATGGTACTTTCGGGTATTAATCCCGATGCAGGTCTGGTAGAAATTATAGAACTAAACAACCATCCTTTCTTTATAGGCGTGCAATTCCACCCCGAATATAAAAGCACCGTAGAAAAACCACATCCATTGTTTGTTGCTTTTGTAAAGGCTGCTATAAGTTAGAAGCTGTTTTAATGCGTACCGGCAGTCTGAGCTTGTCTAAGACTAAATTACTTCCCTGCTGTTTGAGCCTGAGCAATAGCTCTTTGGCAAGCAACATAATTAAGCGTATCGCCTTTAGCAAGGTAGTATTTGGCAAGTTCCTGATTGGCATACACAAAGTCTTTCTTAATTTTTAAAACCTTTTTCCATTGCTCTGCTGCTAAATCCATACGGTCGGTAAGTTTATATACTGTGCCTAAGTTTTGCAGGGCCGTATAATTATCAGGATGCTGGGCAAGCTCTTTAAAAATTTCTTTTTCGGCTTCGGGGAACATATCCAGTTTCATATAATCGGTTGCCATGTTGTTATGAAACATAATCAGGGTAGAATCTACCTTCAGTCCTCTCTGATAGGTAATAATAGCCGAATCGTATTTCTCAATCTTTTCATATTGCTTACCAAGTGTTAGGTAGGCAAAGGTTCCGTATTCAGAAGTTTCAGTACCATTCTTATAAAAAGAAATCCTGTCCTTAAATACAGGTAAACGGTTGTTAGTAAGAAACCAAAACAACACTATAAACAGTGAACAGGTAACATAAGCAGGTAACATACTACCGGAAAAATGTTGCTTGCTACCTGATAGTTGTTTTATGAAGTCGGTTTCTGCCATAATTAATAAGAAGCCGAATATTGGAACGTATATTCTGTGCTCTAAGCCTACAAAAGGAGACACCAAAGCCGGAAACAGGAATAAGAAATACCAAAGCAAACCGAAGATTATATAGTTCCATCTTTTATGAGGAGTAAAGTAAATAGATGCTGCAACCAAGGCTACTGCAAGTATACCCCATACATAATGCGTATCTCTGATGGTAGGCAACACACTTAAATCAAAAGGGAAAATAGTTTTGCCTATGTACTGTGAAATCATAGGGGCATTGGTAAAGATGTTCTTAAATACATTAGTTACATAAATAGAATTGTTGGCATCTAAAGCGGCTTGTCGTAAAAACCACCAGGGGAGTATGCAAATCAGGTAACATAACCCCAACTTTGCAGCCCATCTTCCGTCTTCCCGAAGGGAAGAAACTCCCTTCCCTTTGGGAAGGGTTGGGGATGGGCTTCTGATATACTTTAAATAAAAGAAGATAAGCGGCACTAACATAATACCATTCTCTTTAGCAAATAGTCCGCATACAAACATGAACACATGCAAGGCAAGTAAGTAAGGTTTCTTTTCTTCCAGATAACGAATAAGGAAAATAAAACTTGCCAGTACAAATACGGCTAACAGGGAATCATTCCTTCCGGGAATCCAGGCTACGGCTTGCGCAAGGGCGGGATGTACTAAAAAGAAAAGGCAAAGTATAAAAGAAGGAACAGGTGCAACGCCCCATTTCTTAAAGAAGATTAGTAAAAGTAAACCCGTGAGTATATGCAGCAGCACATTGGTTAGATGATAAAAATAAGGTGCCGGACTACCCGCTATATGTGCATCCAGCATAAAGCTAAGCGTCATTAAAGGACGGTAATAATCGTGGGACCTATCGGCTTGCCCATCTACTTTAAATATATGCTGACTAAAAGCCTTGGGTATGTTGTTATAATCTGAATTGAGCTTGTATTGGTCAATTACCAAAATAGAATCATCCAGATAATTGAAACCAAACTTTAATGCTTTTCCGTATAAGATAAAAGAAAGCACAATCAATACCAAAAGTTGCAACTTAATATTACCCCAAAAGGCAGTACCCGCAGGTTTAGCAGTTGTTTTTGTTGTTGTAGTTGGTTTAGGTTTTGCCATTAGCGCAAATATAATGAAATGTTGTATTGCAGTAGCTTTGCTAACTTTGAGACTTAATACAAAGTAAATAATGCACGAGGCCTGGGAATTTTTTAAAACACTCGTCAACCCCGAATCTATTATAAAGCTGGGGCTTCCGCTGCTGCTGTTTGTTATTTTTGCTGAAACAGGTTTGCTGGTTGGTTTCTTTTTACCCGGCGATAACCTGGTGTTTATAAGCGGTTTGTTGTGCGCTACCAATCCAACTACTATTAATGTAAGCATTACAGAGCTTATCTTATTAATGAGTATGGCGGCTATATTAGGAAACGCCGCTGGTTATTATTTTGGCAAAAGGGTAGGAGTGGGGCTTTATAAAAGAGAAGACAGTCTCCTCTTTAAAAAGAGACACATAGAAACCACCCGCAGTTTTTATGAACGACACGGAGGTAAAACCCTCATCTTAGGCAGGTTCCTACCCATTATCCGCACATTTGCGCCCATATTGGCGGGCG
>CAJCJB010000199.1 GCA_903970545.1 Candidatus Saccharimonadota bacterium
AGTGATAGGCATATATGGCATCCTTCTCGCCATACAAAGGCATTTGCAAAAAACGTTTCAAATCATCGGGTATAAAAGATGCACCCGATTTACCTGCCGGTAAAACATTTTCATTTACCGAAAGCATGATGATATTATCAAAATCAAGTGTACGGGTTTCCAACACACCCATAATTTGTAAGCCGCTTAAAGGCTCTCCATAAAAAGGAATACCGCTTTGTGCAAGCGTTTGTTTTACTAATGTTTTTAACGCTTTTAAACTGGTTTGCGGATAAGTCGAAAGAGCCTGTTGCAAGGTATTTAATTGCTTCTGAAAAATAAGCGCAGTCTCTAATTCTAAAGAGCGTTTCTTTGTTTCATGTATCTTTTGAATCAGTTTTTCATTAAAGTTGCATAAGCGCGAAACAAACTCTTTTGTATCAGTAAATGGAGAAATTAAAAACTCTACATCACTATATATATCACCCAGCCACGTTTTTAATAAATCAGTGCGCAGGTATATTATGTTGCTTTGGTTTATCTTTTTAATAGTCTTTGAAAGTGTAGCAATATCCGAAACTAATGTTGCTATGATGGGGTTATAAAGTATTGACAATACATCTTTAAAATAAAAAGCCTCTCCCGGTTTTTTGTTCAGGTGTGCCTGTATAATTTCTTCGTACAAACCATACAGCGGAGTGATATGTGCGGGATATTCCAACGTAATATTTACTGATTGTACTTGCTTTGGAAGCGCACTAAGCACAGGTAACAATAAAGTTTCATCTGCCAGCACAATAGCTGTTTTTTGTAGTTGTGTATCTTTCTCTATAATTTTATTTAAAGCCTGCATAGCTGCAGTTACCTGCGCCATTCTTCCTGCAACGCCTGTAATCTCAATAACTTTAGGTGTACCCGTTAACTCATCCGAAATAAAGTTTGTTTGCCCGATATACTGTTTAAAATGCTTTCTTAAAAAAGTACCCGCTTCCTGATTTGCGTCTTCTAAATAATAAGTATCAGCATCCCAAAGTATTTCAGCAATATTATTCTCAACTAAATACGATATGATTTTTTCCTCTGCCAGATTAACCGCATTAAACCCGCAAAAAAGTATTTTTTTATACGGCAACGTATATCCTTTCTGCAATATGTTTTCATAAGCCACTCTGTATGATAAACCCTGCCATGCTTGTTTATCGCGCAAAGCAGCTTCTTTCATCAACATATAAATCTTACCTAAGTTCTTCATAAAGGCAAGATAGTTTTCCTGCATGGCAGAGAGTTTCTCTTCGGCTAAACTCCAGCTTTCAATTTCTTTTATTTCTTTTAGGTTTTCAAAAACAGTTTGGTGATTTATCAGGTAACGGTCAATCTCATTAAAATCCTGCATCACCTGCGGAGCCCATCTCAGGAATTGCTCAAACGAAACCGCATTTGATTCTGTTACTCTGCAATACGCATCATATAAACTAAAGGTAATGGTAAGCTCTGAAGCCGTTGGTAAACCTGATATCTTTTCAATAAAATCTTCGGCAGAAATAATATCGGGTATCCATGCGGGTTTAGGTAATACATTTGCCAGATGTTTCTTTAAATATAAACCACCTCGCTTATTAGGCAACACCACGCAAAGCGAATCTAATTGCTCTGCATAATTTTTATGAATATGTTGCGCTACCGATTCTAAAAAATAAGACATAGCTCATTTACAATTTAAAGATTTACGATTTAGTTATTTTCCCGCTGATTGTGCTGATGTTCGCTGATCTTTCTGCGCTTATCTGCGGGAGAGTTTTTTTGTCAATAATACAATCGTAAATTAATTAGCTCCGGCTTTCTCAATAGAAATACCAATATCCATAATAAGCGGTAAAGGGTCTATCTCGTTTTTATTGCCGTAGCGCATGGCTTGTTCAAAAGCAAATTTATAGATGCCTGCCTGTTTAAAACGTGCATTCTTTTTAAAGAGAATACTGTTGTCATATAAATCGCCCATACCTTTGCCCAGCCAGTGCCCCTGCTCATCAGCCAAAACACACTCAATGGTATCAACCGAAAAATCTTTGTTAGGATACGTGGTGTGCAGAAACATAAACAAATTCTTATAAGGATAATTCTCTGCATTGCGCACATTTATATACACATCATATAACTGGTTGGTATCCTTCATTTCAACCTCAAAGTTTATAAGTTGCTTGGCAGGCCAGCCTTTTTCTTCATCAATGCGCTCATACTTACTATACACTACATTTTTATTGCACGAAGCAAGAAAACAGAGTGCTAAAAAGCCTGCTACACTTGTGATTAATACTGCTTTTTTATTCATGGTTGTTTTATTTATTAAATTATTTGGGCGTTCCGCTTGATTACAATCGGCGGGCTTTCCGTTTCAAATCCTCGCCGATTACGGCTGTGGGTTTTCCACTACAATCCCATAACGCAATTATTTTGGCATTGGAAGTCCAAGCTTATGTAGTGGAACATATTCAAAATAGTAATAACATCTAACACTTAGAATATAGTCTAATACATCCTTGTATTCTTTCTTTTTGAACCAGTCACTTAATAAATAGATATATTCAACTTCGATATTAAGACGAGACAATAACTTTTGATATTGTTTCTTTTTGAAGTCACAGGTTTGTAGTTTTTCATCAACCGATCCAGCGACTTGCTGAAATTTACACTCAATAATAAAAAGAGTATTATTAACAATGACATATATACTATCATCTGGCAATAACTTTTTGGAAACAATAGATTTCCAGTCTACTCCTTTTGATTCTAAGAATACATAGAAACCATGCTTCTTAAAAATTTGCGCAACTTCTTTTTTATTATAATAAACTATGTCATTAATTACCTCGTAATTATTTTGAGTATTTAAAAATGTTGAGAGATCTGTTTTCCCTTCAAATACAAGACCTGTTTTTGTGTTTGCTCCGCCCTTTCCTTTATGTATCATTAGTATAGTGAAGTTTGATTTTTTATATTCTTGTATTTTTTTATCGTCAGGTCTATGTAATCTTTATTAATGTCGCATCCAATATATTTTCTGTCTCCAATTTTTGTGGTAGCAATACCTGTAGTACCCCCACCGTTAAACGGATCAAAAATAATATCTCCAGGTTTCGTTGATGCTAAAATAATTCTTCTTAATAAAGCTAAAGGTTTTTGTGTTGGGTGTTTTCCAAATTCTTTTTCACTTGGCGCTGGTGTTGGAATATTCCAAACGGAACGCATTTGTAAGTTTGGTTTTTTTATTTTGTCTTCAGGAAATTCGCCATTCTTCATAGCATTATAGTCAAAATAATGTTTTGCCTTTTTATCTTTTCTTGCCCATAAAAGTGTTTCATGTGATGCTGTAAAAAATCTGCAACTCAAATTAGGAGAAGCATTAGGTTTAAACCAACTGATGTCATTTAGTAAATGAAACTTTTCTTTTTGCAAAAGAAAACCACATTGATAAATGCTATGATAAGTTCCACTAATCCATATAGTGCCTTCTGGCTTCAAAACTCTTTTACATTCTTTAATCCAAGTTTCGTGAAATTCTAAATCTTCGTCAAAACCTTTTGATTTGTCCCACTTACCCTTATTTACACTTACCATTCTACCATTTTGACAAGAGAAGCCATCATTAGAAAGCATATATGGAGGGTCAGCAAAAATCATATCTACATAGTTATCTGGAAAACGATTCATAACCTCTAAGCTATCATCGTTATATAAAGCAAAGTCATCCGTTTTAAAGATTGGTTTAATGGAGCGTTGTACACCATTCTTAGAAATGTATTTTATTAAATCTTCTAAAACCAAATTCTCTACAACACTACCTTTGGGATATTGTTTAGTTTCTTTTTTCTTAATGGCTGCTTTTGGCATTTATGCTATAAAATATAATTTAAAAGCAAATGTACTCAAAAGCCTAAATTCAAGGTTTAAAAGTTTAAATGGCTACTTGTTTTATGCACTTTAGCGACATTCTACTACACGCAAAATACATTCTCTGAGGCGCAACGTACATTTTCTGCACCAAAAAATACATTCTGCGCTCCGAAAAAAGGTTTATTTGATCCAAAAAAAGGGTAATTCGCTCCAAAAAATATATTCTCTACACCAAAAAATACATTCTACGCTCCAAAAAATACTTTTTCTGTTCCAAAAAAAGGGTAATTCGCTCCGAAAAATACATTCTCTGCTTCAAAAAATACATTCTGCGCAGCGCAATAAGGATGCTAATAGCATTATTATCACTGTTTTAGGTAAAAAAAGGAGTATAATCTGTGGCTTAACTATTCCGGTTGTTTTTCCTATGGTTTTGCGGCTTGTTTTGTTGCTTATTCTGCGGCTTATTTTGTTGTGTGCCTTGTTTAGCACCTTGCCCCTGTGGTCTTCTTCCGGCATTGCGGTTATTATTATTACGACTCATCGGGCGCTCAAAGTCAGGGTGCTTCATCGGTTGCACGGGTGCTTTTATTTTCACCTCTTCTACCAATGCTTCGGGCTGCACTCCTTGTTTGTTCATCTCTGCAATTTGCTTTACCCGGTCAACCGTCATAGCTACAAATACAGATGGATTGTCTTGATAAGAAAACCACATCTGTCTTTTAAATATAACTGTCTTCTGATGGAAAGCTTTTCCTTTTTGCGTGTCTAATTTTAAGTTATCTGTTTGCGGAAAATCTTTTATGGCATCCAAGTATGAATCCAGTTCATAATTCAAACAGCATTTAAGTTTACCGCATTGTCCTGCCAGTTTTTGCGGATTTAAAGATAGTTGCTGGTAACGTGCCGCGCTTGTATTCACCGTTCTGAAATCAGTCAGCCAGGTAGAGCAACACAACTCCCTGCCGCAAGAACCTATAGCCCCAAGCCTTGATGCTTCCTGCCTCGCACCTATCTGACGCATCTCAACTTTTATATGAAATTGAGAAGCCATGCTTTTAATCAACTCCCTGAAATCAACACGCGCATCGGCTGTATAATAAAATATGGCTTTTGTTTTATCACCCTGATATTCCACATCGCTAATTTTCATTTGCAAACCATGCGCTATGGCAAGTGTGCGGGCTTTATACATGGTTTCAACTTCCATGCCTTGTGCCTCGTGCCATTTATCAATATCCGCAGGACGCGCTTTTCTATATACTTTTCTTATTTCAGGACTATCATACTTAACTTCCTTCTTCTTCATTTGTATGCGCACCAACTCTCCGGCAAGAGAAACCACGCCCACATCATGCCCCGAAGAGCTTGCCTCAACCACAATTAAATCACCAACATGAAAGTTTTGCCCTGTACCATTTTTATAAAACTCTTTACGCGAGTTCTTAAAACGAACCTCCAACACATCAAAAGGTTTATCGCCCTGCGGCAATTGCATATCAGAAAGCCAGTCGGAAACACTTAACTTATTACAACTATCGGTAGCGCAACTACCCTGCGAGCCGCAACCTGCCGGTTTCCCTCCTTCTGTTATTGTATCTGTTGAACATCCACTGCTACAGCCCATATCTTTTTTCTAAACCTCAAATATACTATATAGCTGCAATCCTGCAAGGAAGTATTATTTACCCCTTAATTCGTTCATTGCTTTTATTTCCCTTTCAAAAAATCACCGTCTATAATTAACAGCTTTACTCCGCTACCTGAAAAAGAACGATGAGAACTCAACATATCAGAAACAACATAACTCATTCCTTTTGTAAGTGTACATTTCTTTCCGCTTTTAAACTCGGTTATAAAACTACCTTCCAAACAATGTACTATATGTCCTTTCTCACACCAATGGTCGGCTAAATAACCTGCCGAGTATTCAACTATCCGAATTCTTAATCCGTCTTTTTCTATCGTTTGCCAAAACGATGTTCCTATTTCACCTTTATGTTCAGTCTTTTCTACTTTATCCCAATCTATGGTTTCAAAAGGTATGTTGTACATGTATAGTTTGTTTTCTGTTTACTACTTATAAATAGGTCTTCAACCAATCTTTGGCTTCTGTTTCATTTGGAAACTGTGTAACCGGAAATCCTTCAAAACTTAATTTTATAACCGCCGTTGTTAATGTTCCCGGCAATGGTACTTCAGAAACCAGTGCAAATGCCTTTACATATTTTGGTATTTCATTTACAAAGTAGTCTCTAATCGCTGTAGTCATAGGCATTGCCTCACTTGCATCCGATAAAAATAAAACCTTTTTCCCTTCCTTCATAAACCCTGCTA
This sequence comes from Candidatus Saccharimonadota bacterium, assembly GCA_903970545.1. GTDB lineage: Bacteria > Bacteroidota > Bacteroidia > B-17B0 > Aurantibacillaceae > PALSA-968. Next base: position 6,208 of record CAJCJB010000199.1, read on the forward strand.
ACACTGCAAAATTCTTTTCATAATGTGCTATCGTACGTTCTACCTTTTTAGAAGTAGCACATACTATACCATCCTTATCCAGCCAAAAGGTTGCAATAGGTGTTTCATAAAGTTTGGTATCGTTGGGTACTTTTAATTGCTTGTGTAAAAACAGTTTTAGCCAAGCCTTAGCCTCCACTTCATCTGTAAATTGATTCATAGGAAAACCTATGGCACTTATCGTTTGAAATGTGGTAGCAATTGTTCTCTGTAACGGTTTGTCAGAAATTACAGCAATTGCTTTTACATATTTTGGATATTCAGCCGCCAGATAATTTCTAATTTCTGCTCTCATTGGCATGGTCTTAGATAAATCAACAACTAAACAAATCTTGGTACCATCTATTACAAAACCCGAAATTAATTCTATCAGTTCCCGGTTATTTTCAATGGTACGCCTCACAGGTTTAAACAACACACACACTATTCCACGCTCATCTACCCAAACAGTAGCTATCGCTATTTCATAAAGTTTTGTGTTTTTAGGTGTTTTCATGTATACTCGTTCTTAAAACTTCAAACAAAGCCCAACACCTTTGGAAGCCATACCCAATTCAAACTTCGGCATATTAACTACTGCAACATCTCTGTTAGCGTTATATAGTTTCACGGCTTTATAAATATGTACGTTACTGTAATGTTTAAACGTAATAGCCAAAGCAGCAGCTATTACACTACCTCCGCCCATTACCCAATGAAAATCACCCGGACCCACCGCATCATAAATAAACACACCGGCCAAAACCAAAGCTCCCAAACCTAAAGGTATAACAGGTGCATAATAACTGCGTGCCAGTTTCATTTCTTTACGCGAACCATATCCTGTCATTAAAGCAAGCGCTTCCTTTTTTGTTATTAACTCGCCTTTGTAAAAACATTTATAATTGATATTTAAAAAGATAGTATCTTCCTTTTTATAATCAGTTCTATCTATTGTGGTTCCTATTTTAAAATCTGTACAACCTCGATCGTCTTTTAAATCTCGCATTGTATCTTTTTTAATTTGAACAGAATCTTTTTTAACGGCTAAGGCAGTCAGCAATCTTTGAAGAGAATCTGATTTAGATTTAAGACTTGAAATTTGAGATTTGAGGGAATCATTTTTAGCATTTACGGTATCTCTTTTTTGTTGCACCCGTGCCAAAGAATCGGCACGCCTGAGTTCGTTTATGGCATTGGCCTTTCGGCTATAATAACTTAATACATCTGTTTTCTTAATGCTTAGTTCCATCATCTGCTCGCCTTGTGTTTGTCGGTAATAAATGGCAGCACTATCTTCTTTAATTATTTTGCAAAATAGTACTGAACTGTCACGCTTCACAATCAAATCCTGAGAGTAGGATAGGAGGGAAGCTAAAACGAACAAACAGCTTAATAGTACCTTCATAGTTTTTATAAAATTAATTTCGTTGTATTTTATACAGACAAACTTAACAAAAAAATCCCTCTATTTTCATAGAGAGATTTTATCTGATAAACCAACGCTAAGCAAAAAGCAATTCAAAGAACGGGCTTAGCCTGATTTATGAAGGAGTGCTTGTGCCACCGGTAGTAGTGCCTGTAGGAGTTGCACCGCTACCTGCCACCATCACAAAATTATGTGTAACGGTTTTCGCCGCATTTTCATTAACTACAAAAGTTTGCGTTACATAGCCGCTGGCAATTACTTCAATAGTATAGGTAGTATTTATATGCAAACGCGTAAACCTGTATTTACCATTTGCCTTTGTAGTTTTTCTGCGCGATTTTATTTCCACAATACGCACCTTGGCTTTCAGCAACGGGTTGTTATGTATATCACTTACAATCCCCGACACAATTACCGCATGATGTTTACCAACCGTAGTTATTTTTTTGGCAGCATTATATTGTTGTATAAAATTTACATTGCTGCTATACTGTATCATCAACGGGTCTATCGTATTGGTAAGCAATGTTTTAATATTGGTAAGTTGTTGCTCAATAGTTAACGAGGCTGATACCGTTGCACTGCGTTGCGCCTGCGGCGTACCCAACAAACCATGGTAATTATTTATCGAAGTATTAAAAGTTGCCGCGCTGGTAGTAGTTGCCCCGTAAGAAGTCATGCTTGCTATGTAAGGCAGTATGGCATTATATATGTTGGTACACAATGCCTGCAGGTCGGCTTCTTTAGTGTGCGTAAATGTGCTTTTATTAACCGAACATATTTGTTTCAACAATGGCAAATTATTGGCTGTTGCATACGCTTTGCCCGCCGCCGCATGACTAATGGCAAAGGTTATCATCGCACTTCGTGCCAGGTTTTTGTTGTTGGTGGCACCCTGGGTTCCTACCAGCCGCACGCTATCGGCAAGTAATAAGGTGTTTAAGTAGGCTGTTAAGTTGGCTATGGCAGCGCTAACAACTGTGTTGGCGGTCCATACGCTGATAAAACTATTTAATACCGCTACAATAGCATTAAACGAATTCAGCTTAGCTGCTTGTTTTAGGTTCATCTTTTTTGTTTTTTAATTACTGTATTCCCTACAGTGGGGTTTTATTTTTTATTTATCTTATTTTATTTCTTTATAGTCAATCAACATTTCAAGGTTGTCTAACTGCATTTCACGCTTGTTGTATTTCGTTTCACAAATGCCAATGTGCATTTCAAGGTAGTCAAACTGCATTTCAGAGTTATCTAACTGCATTTCACAACTGTCAATGTGCATTTCAAGGTTGCCTAACTGCATTTCACAACCGTCAATGTACATTTCATAGTTGTCTAAATACATTTCAAGATAGTCAAACACCATTTCACGCAAACCTTGTTGCATTGCAAACTTTCTTGTGCTTTTGTTTAGAGGCTTTTATAAACAACAACAAAACTTTTCTCAGTATCCTCTATCCTTTTACTCTTTTTTAAAGAGTTTGGCTTAGTTTTTACCTCAATAGGCTTGTATTATATGTTTATACGTAGATTTTTAAAAAAGGTTCCCTTTTTCGTGTGAATTTTCGTTAAAAACGCCCTAAACTTTTTTAACGGTCGATTTTAACAAATAAACGGTCAAATCCGGCTTAGGCTTTTACTGTGAATTATATAAAAGCTTCCCAAAATTATGTAACACCTTACCGGGCAAGATGCCTCACCTTTGCCACATAAATTAAAAACTATGAAAAAAATACTAATAGCAGCCGCTATTGCAATCACCCTCCTATCTTCCTGCGAAGTAGAGTACCGTGGCGGATACAGATATCATCATTACAGAGGGTATGAACACGCTCATTACCCCGACCATCACGAAGCATATAATCATGGTTATCATCACGATGAACATGGTGGCGAGATTGGCGAGCACAGATAGTATTTTAGCTAAGGGTTATAAGTTTTAAGCTGCAAATACCTAAGATTTTATATATTTAACCCCTTAAATAAGATACAAGACACATGAAATCGTTTAATTGGGCATCCTTCACCCGCAAAATTGCAGTAAAAGCAAAGCTGGCTGATATATATGATGCATGGGCTAACCCCGCCGAAATTGAGAAATGGTTCCTTAGCAAAGCAAATTATTATGATGCTAATCGCCACCGTTTAAATAGAAGTGAAAACTTCGAAAAAGGACATACCTACGAATGGAGTTGGTTTAACCACGACATCGTTGAAAACGGAAGTATAAAACTGGCCAACGGTAAAGATAGAATACAGTTCTCCTTTGCCGGAAGCTGTTTGGTAGATGTTAAACTTACCCAGCAGAAAGAATATGTGATAGTAGAGCTATCACAAAAAAACATCCCAACCGATGAAGATTCTAAAGAAAACATTAGACTTAATTGCGATAGCGGTTGGTCTTTTTATTTGGTAAACCTAAAATCTGTTTATGAAGGCGGGCTTGACCTCCGTAATAAGGTAGCTGCCCACAAAGGGATGCTTAATGGCTAAATAATTTATTTGCATGGGTAAGATTTTGTATAGAAAAAAGCTATACATTTATACTGGATTTCAACCCTCGCTTTGCAAGCAACAAATAACATAGACGATACCACTGCGAAAGAAATACTAAGTAAATTTTATTCCGAAAATCATTTAGAACAAGACGGTGGAAATAGCCTTTCATTTGTAAAGATTGAGATAAGCCCTAAGTTTCATTTCTACTTCCCAAACTTTAATGCAAGGCGAGAAGTAGTTATCAAACACGATATTCATCATTTACTTACCGGATACAACACAACGTTAAAAGGCGAAAGTGAAATTAGCGCGTGGGAAATTGCATCGGGTTGTAAAAAATACACAGCAGCTTTTTTAATAAACACAAGTGGTGCTATGCTGGGCTTCCTAATTAATTATTGGGGCATATTAAAAGCCTTTGCAAGAGGCAGAAGAACTAAAAGCCTGTATTACGATATGGTTTCTACTAATCAGTTTCTTGATATGAAAGTGAGTGAACTGCGCCACCTGCTACTTTTAGATGAGCATCCTATAGATACTAAACCAAACTTTATAGATTTTATTCTGTTTAATTTATTCGCTCTCTACGGATTCGTTTATTCAGTTACCCTTTTGGTCTTTCTTCCTTTTATAGCTTTCTATTCCTTATATATAGAACTAAAAACAAAGCCAGCTCACGTATAACAAATGAAACATTTAATAACCCCGATTTGTGTTTTTTGTATAACCGTGTTCTTTACATCATGTAAACAAGAGGTTAAAGTTGAGAGTAGTAATACAGACAATACTTCTTTAAGTAATTTCTTAAACACTAAAAATTACATTCAAATACCTTTGGTAAAGAATAGCATCGGACATTTTATTATTAAAGCAAAAGTAAATAACGACAGTGCTATTTTTATACTCGATACAGGTGCTTCAGGTACTTGTATAGATTTTGAAAGCGCAAAGAAGTTTAAATTAAATCTTAAAGATGCTTCAGGTGGAGCTACCGGTTATGGTGGCGATGCTCAGAAAATTCAGACAGGTAATGCTACAATTATAATGAGTGGTTTTAAGCGTGATTCAATGCAAATAACTGCCATAGACCTTACTTCTGTAAATCAGGCTTATTCTACCGAAAAATCAGGGCATATTGATGGTGTAATAGGGGCTGATATTTTGGTTGGAAGCATGGCGGTAATTGATTATGAAACTAATTCTCTTTTCCTGAAAAAATAAATCAATTAA
>CAJCJB010000200.1 GCA_903970545.1 Candidatus Saccharimonadota bacterium
GTGACTAAAGACCAAGCTCTACTCTATCCTCATACATACGCTGTAAACCTTCAGAGAAATCATAGCCGCGGTCGGCATTAATAGTTTGTCCTCTTATACCATCCATCAATCCGCTGCACATCATATAAGCTGTTTTGGCAACTTCTTCCAACTCTATGTGTGTGCCAGGTATATCGTACTTCTTAATAAAATCTTTCCAATCGTTACCAAAGGTAGATAACAGAGAGTCTGTAATAACAGGGCGGGTGCGCAGTATGTTAAAGATAACGTTATCATCATAAAAATGATAAGTCAGGTATTTTACCAGCACTTCGCTTAATGATTTGGTAGCTGCTGCAAAATCATAATTGGTATGAAACCTGTCAGGGCCATGAGAAGATAAACCCAATACGTACTTAGGATAAGCACCCAATACGTTTTTCATCTGACGGGTATATTCTATCATAGGCCAGGTACTGTATTCGATACTCTTCAGCAAGTAAGCTTCATTATAATCATCCATATTTTTTACCAAGGTGGTAAAAGACACGTTAGAAATAAATACATCTAAACGACCATAACGGTTCTTTATCTCGGAAAGTAAATCAATGGTATCTTCATTATTAATCACATCTGCCTGCTTTAATAAAGGAGCGGGCAAACCACGCGAGGTAAAATCTTTAATAATATCTTCTTCCTCTACACTGCCCCATCCGTAGGTAATAACAACAATATCGCCATGCTCGGCAAACTTCAAAGCTATTTCTTTGCCTATTCCTTTGCTGCCTCCGGTAACTAATACTACACGCGGTTCTTTATTATCTGACATAATTATCCTGTATGGTTTTTAATATTTCTTCTTCGTTAAAAGTTAGTTCGTGCATCATGGTTTCTATGCTGAAAGTCTCTTCAAACATTTTTCTACGTTCCATGCTTTGGTAACGCTTCAAAACCGAGAGAGCTTTTCTTGGTTTCTCTGCCATAGCCTCTGCAAGAGCTTGTGCTTTTTCTAACACTTCTGCTTTTGGCAGGATATAATTAAAGTTTGTTTTGCCTATCAAGCTCTTTCCTAAATAAAAATTGCCTGTGTATTGCATTTCCTGAGCAACCGCCGGACTCATATAATGCTCCATCAGTTTGGTAATGCCCATACCGGGGGTAAAGCCCATATTCATAAAAGAACAACCGTATCTGCTTTCTTCGGCAAGTAGGGCAATATCGGCACAAACGCCCAGAGCCAAACCGCCGCCAATGGCATGACCTTCCATAGCAGCAATTACCGGAACCGGAATATCCAGCAGCATTTTAGAAAGAACAATATCAACGGGTTTAATCTCTTTCTTACAAAGTTTTACCAGTGTATCCAAATCAGCACCCGAACAAAACACATCGGGCAAGCCTGTTATAAGAAGTACCTTATAATCTTCGTTAAACTTTAAAAGCTGCAGGTAGTGCACAAGTTCTTCTACAAAAGGAGTGGTAAAGCCATTCTTGTGTTTGGCATCCTGCATGTGTAGGTTGGCAATACCATTAGAAGCGTAAGTAAGTTTTAGTAAGCTTTTATCAATACTCATAAGCCGCGAAATTAAGACAAATTAGAACAAAACAGGCAATAATTGAGTGTTTTTGATTAAAAAGACCTTTTTCTCCCATTGCAAGGAGACGGAAAGCAACAGCTAATAAAGCAGAAGCAACGACATGTTAAGAAATAGCAATACCCATTCAAGCAATTGCGACACCCAACTAAGAAATAGCAACGACTTACAAAGCGGAAGCAACCACGTATTAAGAAATAGCAATACCCCTTGAAGCAATTGCAATACCCATTAAAGAAATAGCAACGACTGACAAAGCGGAAGCAACGACGTGTTAAGAAATAGCAATACCCATTCAAGCAATTGCAACGACTGATGAAGAAATAGCAACGACTAAGTAAGCAATTGCAAACCGACGATTATTATATGGGTTTCGTCGATAAAATGACACTATTTTGTTCTTATCTGACACCATGACATTAAAAAGGTATTGGTATGTTTTTTGGTAGTAAACAATTTAATCTAAAAAAATAAACAAATGGCAGTTAAAAACGGAGCAATTGTATGGCTTAAAACAGGAGGCCCTGCAATGACAGTATCTTATCAAACAGGAGACCTTTTATGGTTATGTACATGGTTTGTAGGTTTCGAAGTAAAAGAACACAGTTTTTCAGCGGAACAATTAACGGAAACAGAACCAGATACTAATTAAAAATGATAAATAATGGATCCAAGAACTCAAGCTGATTTAGACAATCATGCTAATCAATTAAATCCCAACAACGATGAATATGCTGGGAATGACGACCATGATTATGACAATGATAATCATAGCAATCAGCTGAACCCTAACAATGATAAATACGATGGGGATTAAAAAATCATCTTAAAAAGGTCAGAATTATCTGACCTTTTTTATTGCTGCTATGCGTTAGGGATTGCAGTGGAAAGCCTTTTAGTAATCTAAAAGCTTGTAACGGAAAGCCCGACCTTTGTAATCAAAGGGAACGCCCCAAAAAGGAAACTAAATGTTAAAATCTTACCTCAAAACTTTTCGTTAGTAATTTAGAACTTTTAGTATATTTGCCCCCTTTGTAAACTATATCAAATTAAAAATTAACAACTACTTAAAAAATGGAAAGAGAAGAAATTCTAAAAGTTATCGAGAAACATTTAGTTAAATCTGTGCCCGGTATTACTGAAAAGATAGATGCTGATAAGAAATTTACCGACTACGGAGCTAACAGCCTTGACATTGTTGAGATTGTTTCCGGAACCATGCGCGAACTTAAAGTTAAAATTCCACGTACCGAGCTTTCTGATATTAAGAATATTGCAGGTTTAATTGACAAATTTCAAGCCTTTGCTACCACAAAAGCTTAATTATTAATGAGTGGTTCTTTCCCAGATTTCTCCGGTAAAACAGTTCTTATAACAGGGGGAACCCGCGGTATCGGTTTAGAAACGGGTTTGTCGTTCGGTAAAAGAGGTGCAACCTGTATTCTTACCTACAGTTGGGGAGATCATGATGAAGCTGCTATCTACAAACGTTTTAAAGATGTTAACGCTCCCGACCCAATTTTAGTTCAGGCTGATGTATCTAATTTAGAAGATACCAAGGTGCTGATGGAGCTCTTAAAACAACGTTTTTCTAAGATTGATATTTTCATCAGCAATGTATCATCTGCTCAGGTGGTTAATTGCTTTGAAGATTATTCGCTTAAAGGATTGAAAAAAAGCATCTCTTACTCTACCTGGCCTATGGTGGCTTATACCAAAGAGATATTTAATACATTTAAACATTACCCTAAATATATCATAGGTGTATCTTCTACCGGACCGGATGATTATTCAATTGGGTACGATTATGTAGCCGCTTCTAAAACGGTGATGGAAGTATTTGTAAGATACATCAACTTCCGTTTGCGCGAACATGGGGTATGTATTAATGCGGTCCGTTCACGCGCCATTAAAACACAATCATTAGAAAACACTTTTGGTAAAGACTTAGAAGAATTTACCAAACAATTCGTTCCTGATAATTACTGGATACAACCTGAAGAAGTATCCGAAGCCATTGTAGCTCTTTGTTCAGGTTATTGCGATATTATTACCGGGCAAACCATTACGGTTGATAAAGGCACCAGCTTCTTTGATAACCTGATGGAGATTTATACCCGCGCTCAGAAAAAGAAACTAAAACCAGCTTAAAACATGGCAGTTAACACCTTAGATGAAAGCTTAGTTAAGCACGTAAAAGATAACTATGCTGACTATACCTATGATATGTTTATGATGAACATGTCGGCAGATTTAGAAGAAATTGAGTTGTTTTCAGAGTACGTTGATATCTTAAACGATAAAAAACTATACACTTTTGAAGCAGCCCGTTCGGGTACACAAACTACTGAAACAGATTTATCGCGTGCTAATGGCGAAGTGGTTCACGTGGTTAATTTATCAAGCTATAATTATTTAGGTTTCAGTTACCATCCCGATGTTATTAAAGCAGCTCAGGATGCAGTTGGTAAATATGGTTTAGGTGCTTCAAGTTCTCCTATTATTAGCGGAACGTACTTAATACATAAACAATTAGAAGAAGCTTTAGTAAAGTTTTTTGGCTTACCCGATAGAGGTGTTTCTTTATTTACTGCGGGTTACAGCGTTAACTTAGGTGCTATTTCTGCTTTTATAAAACCCGGTCATCAGGTTATTATGGATGCTGCTTCTCACATGTCTATTGTAGAAGGTGCAAAACTTTCGGGTGGAGAAATGACTTTCTTCCGTCATAATGATATGGCGCATTTGGAAGAGTTACTAAAAGAAAAGTGTGATGATTTTACTCGCGTTTTAATTTGTGTAGAAGGTATATATAGCGGTGATGGCGATTATGGCAATTTAAAAGAAGTAGTTCGTCTGGCTAAAAAATATGGCGCTTTTACTTTGGTAGATGAAGCACACTCTGCTTTGGTTGCCGGAGAGCATGGAAAAGGGGTATGCGAACAACAAGGTGTTTTAGAAGATGTTGATATGTATGTAATGACATTCAGTAAAGCCTTTGGTGGTGTAGGTGGTGCCGTTTATGCAAAGAAAGAATTGGTTAAATACATTAACTGGTATGCTAAATGTCGCATGTTCTCTTGTGCTTTAGACCCTGCCGTTACAGGTGGTATGACCAAAGTAATTGAATTAGCTGGTGGTCCTCTTGGTGCTGAGAGAAGAAAAAGATTAAAAGAAAACGCAAAATATTACAGAAGTTTATTAGAAGGTAAAGTAAAATTAAGCGAAGGAGATGCCTGGGTAGTAATTGTACATTTTGGCGCAGAAAGCAAAACACTTGGCCTTAATGATTATTTGCAACGTACAGGTTTAGATACCAGCATAATTCAATTCCCGGCTGTGCCAAGAAACGAGGCACGAATCAGAATGTTTGTTACATCAGAACATACACAAGAACAATTAAAAAGAGCTGCCGATATTATTCTATCTGCTGCTGCAAAGTTTGACTTCTTAAAAAAATAACAACAATTTATGAAACAAGTAGCTTTAGTAACCGGAGGTTCATCAGGATTAGGCTATGCCTTAGCTGAATTATTGGGCAAACAAAGTTATACTATTATTGTAGTTGCCCGCAATCAGGAAAAGATAAACCAAGCAATTAGTAAACTCAGCGCTTTAAATATTACTGCTAAAGGTATCTCTTGCGATATTACGGATGAAGAAGGTTTAAAGAAAACCTACGACCAGGTTAAAGCCGAATATGGTAAGATTGATTATTTAGTTTTAAACGCAGGTGTAGTAAGCACTAAATTACTTTCTGATTATCAGACAACCACTGAATTAAAAAAAGATTTAGATATTGATTTAGTAGGTACCATTCTTTCTGCACACCGTTTTTTACCTTTATTGCAATCGGGTTCTAAGGTATTAATGATTTCTTCAGGCTTTGGATTGATGGGTGCTGCAGGTTATTCTATGTATTGCGCTGCTAAAGCAGGTATTATTAATTTTGGTGAAAGCTTACGCCGTGAGTTGTTAAGCAAAAACATAAATGTTTACACGGCTTGCCCAGGAGATATGGATACTCCTCAGTTTCATGAAGAAGTAAAGAATGCGCCGGCTTGGATGAAGAAAGAAACTCCACGGAAATTAATGAAGACTGAAACTGTTGCTGAGAAGATATTAAGTCAGGCAAATGGTTCTAAGAAGTATTTAATTATTCCTTCAGGAGATGTAAATATGCTGGCGGTATTAAGTAAAATACTTCCCCGTAAATTCCGCGATTCTTTATTGGATAAAATGTTCCCTCGTCCTTAACCGAAAGAGAGTTTACGGAATTATCCGTTCTACAACATCTTCTCCTTTAGTAACATCCTTCCCCGTTACTTCAAGATACTTTACTTTAGGTACCCAAAAAGTTCCACCCTCTATTTGAATAAAAATACTATTTAATATTACCAACTTATGGTTTATCTCTATGAAAGCATCGTACCTGTTTTCTGTAAGCGATTTGATTAAATAGAGTTGCTTCTTTTTATAGGATACAAAATTAAATACAAACGATTTCTTCTCTGCATCAGTCAACTTGATATCTAACCCGTAAGCGTATCTTCTTTGTATGTAGTTTAATCCTTCCGAGCTGCCATTGGTAGCATAATTAACCCAATGTATTTTTATAGGTTCAGTAAGATTAATGTTTCCTTTATCATCGGTATTCAATTCGTACATAAGGGTGTTCGTATTAAACGTACGTTGTACATAAAACAAAAGACTCTTTGTTTTTTCAGGTTTAGGAAATACTTTCTTCTCCTTTCCAGAAGGGTCATTTACAAAACTTGTAAACAGTAGGAACAATATTCCAAAAATAATAAAGACTTTAAATCTTAAATACATGTTAACCTGTCTACAAATTTTATGCGAATTTAATCTAATTTTATCTTTCTTACAAAATAACCCTTAATCCTTTTAATAGCAAGGGATGAAAGATATTTATGTTAATCTGTAACTTTTTTCATACGTAAATGCAATTAAAAAGGTTCTCCATGTGTTAAGGAGATAATTTTCTTTGTAAGTAAAGGAAGTTTATCTAATAGTTTCAAGGTACAATACGTTGTCCTTTTCTTTCCAAAGAAATGCTGTAAATGATATCCTAATTTAATTCGTGTATTAAAGTTTTTATACCACACAATATTATACTCTTTAATTAACTGGTCTTTAGTAATGGTTTTATTATAGTACTTTACCAGCAGTTGCGCTAATAATTTAGAAGCTCTCATAGCCATGCTCATACCATTACCACATAAGGGCGTAATAGAACCCGCAGCATCTCCCGCTAAGAAAACAGCATTCTTATAGGTATCTTTTTTTTGAAAGGAAACATTGCCGATAACTAAAGGGCTTTTAAATAAGAACTCTGATTCGGTAAAATACTTTTTAAGGAAGGGATTTTTATATAATATGTTTTCTTCCATCTTATTAATATCGTTACCCGCTAGTTGCAAATCATTTGAATTAGCCAGATAACAAAGACAATAAGCATCCTTATCAACTTTAGATACGCCGCAATAACCATCTTTAAAATTATGCAACTCTATACGATTCGAATTAAGTGTAGTTTTAATATGATATTTAACTCCAATGTAATTTAACTTGGTTGATTTTGTTTCTTTATTTATAAAAGCAGGCGTGTATTTACCGTAAGTTCCGCAAACAACAACAGCATAATATATACCGGATGAGGTATTTATTTCGTTATTGTTTTCATTCGTTTTATGTACATCAAATACTTTGCAGTTTTCTATAACAGTTACATTTTTCTTTCGCGCAATTTCGCATAAGCAGTTATCCAAACTATATCTGCTGATACCAAAACCACTCAATGGTAACGAGGTATTCAGCATAAACCCACTTTCAGAAGAAATACCAAGTTCAGTGATACGAGGTAGCTGCAATTCATCTAAAGGCAAACCTAATTCATTCAGAAAGTTCCAACTCTCCATAGAAATATATTCTCCGCAAACTTTATGAAATGGGTATTCGTTTTTTTCAATAAGAAGAATACGATACCCTAACTTAGCCAATTGAATGGATAAGCACAGACCGGCTAAACCTCCGCCAATTAATGCACAATCATACAGTTTAGGCTCTTTTATTTG
>CAJCJB010000201.1 GCA_903970545.1 Candidatus Saccharimonadota bacterium
CGTTAGAGATTGAAGCAAACTACCATGCAGCGCGTAAAGCCCGCCGTTGTAACCAAAGGAACGCCCAAAACATTACTTCATTAAAGTCTCAATAGTCTTTAAAGGGTTCTCGGAAGAGAATACGGTATTGCCTGCCACCAGCACATCTGCCCCATATAGCAGTAGTTTTTTGTAGTTCTTCATGTCAACCCCGCCATCAATCTCTATTAATGTATGGCAGCCTTTATCTTTAATCATTTGGCGCAGTTGAGCCATCTTTTTATAGGTATTCTCAATAAATTTTTGTCCGCCAAAGCCGGGGTTCACACTCATCATACACACCAAATCGGTATCGGGCAAAATATCTTCCAGCACGCTCACAGGGGTATGGGGGTTAAGCGCCACACCGGTTTTCATGCCAGCCTCTTTTATATTCTGAAACGTGCGGTGCAGGTGGGTACTTGCCTCATAGTGTACGGTTAGTATATGGGCACCCACGTTTTTAAACTCGGTAATGTAACGCTCGGGTTGCACAATCATTAAATGTACATCAAGCGGTTTTTTAGCATGTTTGGCAATAGCCTTAATTAACGGAAACCCGAAAGAGATGTTGGGTACAAACACACCATCCATTACATCTATATGAAACCAAGGGGCTTTGCTTTGGTTAACCATCTCAACATCGCGTTGCAGGTTGGCAAAATCTGCCGCAAGAAGAGACGGGGCTACAATGTGGGGCATAGAGTGCAAAGTTATAAGTTAAAAGTAATAATTTAGAAGTAAAGCCTTTTAAATTTTAGGTTATGATTTTTGACTTAAATTGTTACTTTTGCCATCCTAAAATCAAAACACAAGTAAATATGTATATGAATAAGTTTGTTTTTGTAGCCGGTTCTTTATTATGTGCAGCAAGTAGTTTTGCACAAGCCACCGACCCAACTTTATTGACTATTGATGGTAAAGCTATCACGAAATCGGAGTTTGAGTCGGTTTATAAAAAGAATAACGGAAAAGACATGTCGGCCGAGAAGAAATCGGTAAACGACTATTTAGATTTGTTTGTAAATTTTAAACTAAAAGTAAAAGAAGCCGAGGGTATGGGCTTAGATACTGTGCCTTCTTTTAAGCAAGAGCTTAACGGTTATCGCAAGCAGTTGGCAGCGCCTTATCTTACTGATAAAGATGCTACCGATAAGTTGATTAATGAGGCTTACCAACGCATGCAAACCGAAGTAAAGGCAAGTCACGTATTGGCTAAATGTGCCGAAGATGCTTTACCTAAAGATACTTTAGAAGCATGGCATCGCATAAACATTATACTGATGGTGGCTCAGGGTAAAACAGTACCGGCTTCTCAGGTTAGTGAATACGAGGCTATGGTAAAGAAGAATGGCTACGGCAAAGCAAAACCTACCAAAACTGATAGTGCAGAGGTTAAACAAAAAATTAGCTCTATTAAAGATGTAGTATCGGGTAAAGTTGATAAGAAGAAAGATTTGTTTGCTCAGGCTGCGTCTCTTGGCAGCGATGATGTATCGTTAAAAGATGCTGGTGGAAGCTTAGGTTACTTTACAGCCTTAGAAATGGTTTATCCGTTTGAGAATGCTGCTTATAATACCAACGTGGGAGAAATAAGCAAGATTGTTCGTACACGTTTTGGTTACCATATTTTGAAAGTATATGATAAAAGACCAAACACAGGAGAGATACTTACTGCGCACATCATGATTAAACTGGGTAAAGATGCCAAGCATGATGATTCTTTAAAAGCGAAACAAAAGATTGATGAAGTATATACCAAACTAAAAGCAGGAGAAAAATTTGCAGACCTTGCCAAAAACTATTCTGATGATAAGCAAACATCAAATAACGGTGGCGAGCTAAACTGGTTCTTTGAAAGAAAATTCCCTATTGAGGTGTTTGCTCAAACAGCTTTTGCTCTACAAAAGAACGGAGATTTCTCTCAGCCTTTCCAAACTAAATTTGGTTGGCACATTGTTATGCGTAAGGACAGGCGTACCGTTCCTGCTTTTGAAGCCATTAAAACTGAGTTAAAAAACAAAGTTGCAAAAGACTCCCGCTCATACCAAAGCAAAGAGTCTTTTATAGCTAAGCTTAAAAAGGAATATAACTTTAAGGAATACCCAAAAGTAAAAGAATCTGTTTACAAAGCCATTGATTCTACTTATTTTCAAGGGACCTGGAAAGCGAAAGAAAAATTTAAAACCGCAAAAGTTCCTACCGATAAATATGCGTTTACTATAACAAATGACGACCCCAAGACAACCTATAAAACTAATAACTATGGAATAAATGATTTTGGCGATTATTTAGAATCTCACCAAACTCGTCGTGCAAAAACAGATGTGGTTATGACTGTAAACACTCAGTACAAAAATTATATAGACGATCGTTTACTTGCTTTTGAAGAAACTCAATTAGACAGAAAATATCCTGAGTATCATAACCTGATGCAGGAATATCGTGATGGTATTTTATTATTTGACTTAACCGATAAAAAGGTTTGGAGCAAAGCTGTAAAAGACAGTGCAGGCTTAGAAAAGTTTTATAACGCTAACAAAAACAACTACCTGTGGGATGAGCGCGCTGATGTAAGCACATACAAATGTGCAGACGAGAAGATAGCTAAAGAGGTTAAAAAAATGCTAAACGCTAAAAAGACAGAGAAAGAAATTACTGATAAGATGAACAAGAAATCTGCTTTGGATGTGAGTGTTGAAAACGTTACGTACCTGAAAGGTGAAAACAAAGATGTGGATGCAAACTGGAAACAATGTATTGCTCCGGAAGTAAAACAAGCTGATGGAAAAGTAAACATCATCGTGGTAAACAAAGTAATGCCAAAAACTCCAAAGAAATTAGCTGAGTGCCGTGGTATGGTTACTTCTGATTACCAAAACTATTTAGAAAAAGATTGGATTGCCAACCTTCGTAATAACCACAAGATTGAGGTTAATAAAGATGTATTAAGTACCGTTAAGTAATCCTTAGCGAAATAATAAAAACAAGAGCCCACCAATCGGTGGGTTTTTTGTTTGATAATCAATAGAGAACACTATGATATCAATCAAAATTTAACACCATTTGGTTTGGGATTATTTTCTATATTTGGCTTCATGAAAATTAAGACCTCAGTTCTTCTATCTCTTATCTTCGGTTTATTGTTTAATATCTGTTTAGGGCAGAATCCAGTTCCTGCAGCCAAACAAACAAAATCTATTCTTATAAGCGGTATAACCATACATGTGGGTAACGGCAAGGTTATAGAAAATGGTAAGATTGGCTTTAAGGACGGTAAAATTATGCAGGCTTCGAACAAAGCTGATGAAACAATTAAATACGATACGGTTATAAACTTAAGCGGTGCGCAGGCATACCCGGCGTTCTTTGCCCCTAACTCTATTTTGGGTTTAGATGAAATTGATGAAGCTCGCCCCACACAAGATTTTAGGGATGTTGCAGGATATAACCCACATGTGCGTGCACTGATTGCATTTAATACCGATAGTAAAATTATACCTACCGTGCGTACCAATGGCGTTTTGTATGAACAGGTTACCCCGAGGGGTGGTATTATAAGCGGCTCATCGAGTGTGGTAGCTTTAGATGGCTGGAACTGGGAAGATGCCGCAGTTAAAACAGATGAAGGGGTGCATGTAAACTTCCCTAAAAGTATACAGAAGAATGGTTGGTGGGCAGAGCCAAAACCTGCTGAGTCTAATAAAAAGTATGATGAGAATTTGAATGAACTTAAAAAGTTTTTTGCCGATGCAAAAGCTTATAGTTTAGAAAAGAACCCCGAAGAAAAGAATCTCCGCTTTGAAGCTATGCGTGGCATTTTTGATGGAACTAAAAATTTATACATACATGCCAATGAAGAAAAAGATATTATTGCGGCTATAAACTTTGTCAATCAGTTTCAAATAAAGAAAATGGTTTTAGTGGGTGGTTCAGAGAGTTGGCGAGTAACCAAAATGTTGAAACAAAATAATATTTCGGTAATGATAGACAGAGTTCATAGTCTACCCGATCGTGAGCAAGATGATGTTGATTTGCCCTATAAACTACCTTACCTTTTGCAAAAGGACAGTATTTTATTTTGTTTGCAAAACCAGGGAGATATGGAAGCTATGCAAACGCGCAACATTCCTTTTTTGGCAGGCACAGCCAGAACTTATGGGTTGACTAATGAGCAAGCTGTGGCAGCAGTTAGTTACAATGCCGCAAAGATTTTAGGTATAGATAAACAAACAGGTACTATTGAAGAAGGTAAAGACGCTTCGTTTTTTATAAGCACAGGTGATGCCTTGGATATGAGAACAAATAACATAATTGTAACTTATATAAACGGAAAGAATTTAAGGCTTACTAACGGACAACAGGAATTATATAAAAAGTACGCAAACAAATATAAAATAAAAACTCAAACCCAATGAAAAAACTAATTGCTTTAACTCTATTTACACTTGTTACATTTGCATCTTGTAAAAAAGATACTACGAATACAACCACAACAACGCCATCTGCAACAACCACAACTGCACCACCACAACTAAGGTTTGTTTTTAAGTTTGATTCTACACAAGTACGCTTGGGAGATTCAGGTCAGGTAGTTAACGTACCTGCTAATCATCGCGCACAAAACCCACATTTTAATGGTATGTCGGTTCATCATATTGAAATGGCTCAAACCAATACTACTGCCGTTGGTTTTGGAGATGTACTATATACCACGCCAACTAATACCAATGTGCCTTCTATTACCGTTTGGAATACCAGTCATACTACTTCGCAAACGTATACAGACGCCATCATATTTAGTGATGAAACCATTGTAGGAAACGGGGTACAGTTTTTCTCTATACCATTATCTCAGGTAACAGCAGGTACTTATCCTTACCTAAGGGTTTCCGTAGCTTATCAAAACTACACTATTAATTATGGAGTTCTTGCAAGTACAACTGCTTCAGGTTATACATTTCCAAGCAACTATTACACAACAGGTACCATTGCTTCATTTATTGGGTATAATACCTATATTGATGGGTACACCATTAAGACGCAAAATGTAACTGTTAATGGAGCTAAACAACAAGGATATTGGGGCTTTGAATCCTCTTACGTTGCTGGAGGTGTTACTTATACAACCACTGTTAACACAGGACAAGCACCACAAGGTGCAACTACTGTAGTTAATCCTTTATTTGCTTCTTCGGCTGTACCTCCGGGTTCTTGTTTGGTAACAGGGCAATTTGTGAGTCCAACTGGTGCAAATGAACCATTAACTATTACCGGGCATGAAACCAGTGATATTGTTATTACAGTATCTATGTCAACTAACAATAGTTTTGAGTGGAAATATAATCCTTCCAACCCAGCTGACGGAAGAATATACCCATTGAATGGAGATACTGTGGTAAACATGGGTGTACGAGGTATGATACCTATACTA